>JAXHVO010000007.1 GCA_034189135.1 Thermodesulfobacteriota bacterium
TCCGGTTGGGTGACAGCCCTTACCGGATGGGTTTTGAACCCATTAGACTCCTTCAGCGAATTTCAAATGTGGCTCTTTCGCCACCTATTCCAACGCTCCAGACTTCGCCTGGCGCTACGATATTCAATATTCAAATAATAATTTGAGTTAATGGCATCTATTCCGCTATAATTATTGGCTCGTATCCATCATCGGTCATGATTTTTTCCTGTGCTCTTGCCTGTTCCAGAGTGGAAAATTTACCGACCCTGACCCTGTAATAAATTTCACTGCCGTTATCAAATTTGGCAATATGGGCATTTTTGTATTTTTGATCCAGTTTTATCTTAAGCTTCTCGGCATTTTGCCGGTCAATAAAGGCACCGAGCTGAAAGGTAAAATTTCCCGAATAATAATCCACCGGTTGGTACGATTTTTCGGTTTTGCTTTCAGTCTCCGGTTTTACTGCAGCTCCCAGGGCAACAATTTCTACTCTGGCTGTCCCCGGCCCGACAATTCCCAGTTCATGCGCAGCTTTATAGGAAAGATCAATGATTCTCCCTCTGACAAAAGGCCCTCTGTCATTTATGCGCACATCGAGTTTTTTGCCATTGGAAAGGTTGTGTACCCTGACATAGGTATCAAAAGGCAGGGTCTTGTGAGCCGCGGATATTTCAAACATATCATAAGTTTCACCATTTGCCGTCTTTCTGCCGTGAAACTTCTTGCCGTACCACGAAGCCAATCCGTGCTGGCGAAAGCCGTGTGAAGATTCAATGGGCTGATACCATTTCCCCAAAGCCTTATACGGTTTAGGCCGTGCCGTATGTCCCGGTGAAGATTTTTCGTATGTCCCTGATGAAGGTTTTAGAACTGTACAGCCGCTTAAAAAAAATGCCAGGAAAATACCCGGCACAACATATCTTGATAAAAAGACTTTTTTCTTTTTTTTCAATTTTATTACCTTTGCCGCTTGATGTACAATACCGGATCTCGATACTCATAGTTCGCTTTTTTGTCCAGTATCTAACTTCAACTATTAGATTTTTTAACTTTTTACGAGGCTTTCTTATTTGTGGTCTTATGCTGATTTTTGTTATCAAAAGCGATCTGCAAAACATCCATCATCTTTTCTACAAAATGGAACTCGATCTCCTTTTGAACCTTTTTCGGAATGTCTTCCAAGTCCTTTTGGTTCCATTGAGGCAGAATAATCGTTTTTATCCCACCGCGATGGGCCGCAAGAACCTTTTCCTTTATACCTCCCACCGGAAGCACCTGACCTCTTAAGGTGATTTCACCGGTCATGGCAAGGTTTTTTCTGATGGCTTTTTTAGTCAGCAGAGAGGCCAAAGCGGTCAGCATGGTCACCCCCGCAGAAGGACCGTCTTTGGGAATCGCCCCTGCAGGCACATGAATATGAATATCCATATTTTCGAAGAAATTATCATCAATGCCTAAAGAAGCCGTATTGGAGCGTATAAAGCTCAAAGCCGCATTGGCGGATTCTTTCATCACATCACCAAGATGACCGGTTAAGGTAAGTCCCTTTTTTCCCTTCATAGACGTGGCTTCAATAAATAAAAGCTCTCCGCCGGCCTGGGTCCAGGCCATTCCCATGGCCACACCGGGAGTTGAAGTCCTGACTTTTGTTTCCGGCATCACTCTCACCGGACCAAGATATTTGTGAACATTGCCAACCTTGATCGACAATGACTTTACCGTGCCTTCAGCGATGCTGCTGGCAACGCCGCGGCAGATAGAAGCAATTTCTCTTTCCAGGTTTCTTAAACCGGCTTCACGCGTATATCCTGTGATGATTCGTTTAACCGCACCATTGGTAAAAGAAATCTGTCCGGATTTCAAGCCATGGGCCCGTCTCTGGCGAGGTATAAGGTAACGGTTTGCAATTTTTAATTTCTCATCTTCAGTGTATCCTACCAACTGAAGTACTTCCATTCTGTCTCTTAAGGCAGGGGGAATGGTATCAAGAATATTTGCAGTGGTGATAAACATCACTTTGGATAAATCAAAGGGAACATCCAGATAGTGATCGGAAAAAGAAAAGTTTTGTTCAGGGTCCAGCACTTCGAGCAGCGCTGATGAAGGGTCCCCGCGAAAATCGCTGCCCACCTTATCTATTTCGTCCAGCATGAATACCGGATTGTTAGATCCAGCCCTTCTGATTCCCTGGATAATGCGACCCGGAAGCGCCCCGACATAGGTACGCCTGTGGCCTCTGATCTCTGCCTCGTCTCTTACACCCCCCAGTGAAATACGAAAAAATTTACGCCCTAAAGCACGGGCAATGGAACGACCCAGGGATGTCTTGCCGGTGCCCGGAGGGCCGGCAAAACATAAAATGGGTCCTTTTGAATCCGGTTTCAGCTTTCTGACAGCCAGATATTCTATGATACGTTTTTTTGGTTTTTCCAGACCGTAATGATCTTCGTCAAGGATTTTTCTTGCTTCTTTTATATTCAAATTGTCCGTTGTACTGTCGTGCCAGGGAAGCGATGTGATCCAATCAAGGTATGTGGAAGCTACCGTATATTCTGCCGAAGACGGATGCATACGGGAAAGGCGGTTCAGTTCACGCTCAGCTTCTTTTTTTGCTTCCTCGGGCAGGTCTTTTTCTTCAATTTTTGCTTTATAATCTTCGGTTTCAACAGTTGCCTCATCCTTTTCGCCGAGTTCTTCTTTAATTGCTTTCAGTTGCTGCCGAAGATAATACTCTCTTTGCGTTTTATCCATATCCCCTTTGACCTGAGATTGGATCTTACTTCCCAGCTCAAGGATGTCTATCTGGTGGTTGGCCAGCCGGGTCACTTGCTTTAACCTTTTTTTCGCATCAATAATTTCCAGTACCTTCTGTTTTTCCTCAGGAGAAGAATTAACGGTGGATGCAACCATATCGGCCAGTATGCCTGGTTCCTGTATTGACCTGGACATCTCTCCAATCTCTTCGGGCAAACCTGGGGAAAGTTTGACGATTTTATTGAACAGGCCGACAAGGTTGGACATCAGGGCTTCAATCTCTTTGTCTTTTTTTACTTTGTCCTCCAGATTTTCGACCCTAGCCATAGAGTAAGGTTTTCCCTTTTCAAAAGACATCACTTTGAATCTGCTTAATCCCTGAACCAGCATGTGGGTCTTGTTCTCTTCGCTTTTCGCCATTTTAAGAATCAATGCGCTTGTACCCACTTCTGCTAAATCTTCTTCAGGTTTCACAGGCTCGTTTGTCTTTTTGTTAGAAAAAAGAAGGCCGATAATTCTATTTTTAGCCATAGCTTCATCGATGAGTTGAATCGATTCGTTTTGCAAAACCACAAGGGGCAAAACCATTTTAGGAAAAAGAACCGTATCAAAAAGAGGGAGTATGGGAATACTTTGGGGAATATCTTCGGTGCGAATATCGATTGATGAATTCTGCTGGGTCATGTTGCCTCCAAAAACAATCTATCCGTCTGATATAGGTATTTTGTGGGTCACATCCACAGGCAGTTTTGACAGTCTGATTTTGAGAAAACCATTGGAGTATGATGAAGTAACAAGTTCCGTATCTATCGGTGTCGGGAGAAACAGGATTCGTTCAAACTTTCCATACTGAATCTCAGCCAGCCGGTAGGTTGCATTTTTTACCAGTGGTACTTCGTGGCGTTCTCCGTAAATTCTAACAGCCTTGCTGCTGATTTCCACTTCCAGATTTTCTTTGTCCACCCCGGCAATTTCTGCTTGAATAATTATTTCTTGCGGAGTTTCATGAATATCCATATGGGGGCTCCAGGACCGTTCGGATGAGGTAAACATCGGACTCACCGGTCGCGGTCTGAACATCTCTTCAAAAGTTTTATCTAATTTTGAGGATAATTGATCAAAATCGTTGCCGAATCGTATTTTAATATAATCCATTTTCAGCTCCTGCAAATTAGGTGCTTTCGTTTTCTTATTTGAGCAATTTTAATAAAAAATAACACCGAAATATGTATTTGTAAAGGGAGTATATTGACAAGCTGTGGGTGGTGATTAAATTTCATTTTAACGAACATAACAGGAGGTACAATCATGACTATCGTAAAATGGGACCCTTTTAGGAATGTAGCGGCGTTGCAGGACCGTATCAACCGGATATTTGATGAATCCTTTTCCCGCACCGCTGATTTAAACGACGATATAAGTATGGGCGTCTGGAAACCTTCGGTGGATATTTACGAAACAGATGAAGCGATCATTTTAGTAGCAGAGCTTCCGGGAATCAAAAAGGAAGACGTTTCCGTTGAAATAAAAGACAATTTACTCACCCTGAAGGGAGAACGAATAGAAGATAAAGAGGTCGATGAAGAATGTTACTTTCGCAAAGAAAGATGTTTCGGAACGTTCAGCAGGACATTTAATCTTCAGCACCGCGTTCAACCTGATAAAATCAAGGCAAAGTTTAAAGACGGCATCCTTAAAGTGGAAGTTCCCAAACCTGAAGAAGAAAAACCCAAACAGATTACGGTAAATATTGAATGATTCATTGAGACCCTTGGGAAACGCCATATTACCAAAGGTCTAAACTCCTCAGAGATTCCTCGGTATTACCCGAAGCTGGACAAAAGGCTATGAACGTCGAACATCGAACGCCCAACGTCGAATTTTAAATAAGGTGTCCTACCAATTTATAAACCGGCGAAGCGACTTCATCCGCGCTAAGGCGTGGTTTAACCTTCGATGTTCGCCGTTCAAAAAAAGCTTTGCTCAGCCCTTCCATATTCTCTTATTAGAAATATTCATTTCCCTATCATCACCCCATTACAGAATAGTAATAAGTAGTGGATTCTTTCCCCAAGAGTTGGTATGGCATCAAGATCCCGACTTTCAAGTGAAATGCTTTACAATGTTTTTCTTTCTCTTATTGATGCTATCGAGTATGTTTGTCTATATCAACCACTAAAGCCTTTTAGCGCCTTTGGGACATAAACAATGAGTGAAAAACACCAGCGTTCATTAAAATACCTGATCGCCTCACAATACTTTTTGTATTTTGGTGTGCTGGGGATTTTTTTGCCCTATTTTAATCTATACTGCTATCACATCGGCTTTACCGGTTTTCAAATAGGAGCCCTTTCTGCCCTGAGATCGGTGACCCTGGTTTTATTTTCCCTGGCCTGGGGAGTTCTGGCAGACCGTTTCCAAATCAGAAGACCCATATACATATTGTGCAATATTGCCAGCGCTCTGATCTGGATTTTTTATCTTTTTAGCGAAAACTTCTGGGTAATGCTTTTCATTACCGCTTTTTATGGCATGTTCTATGCCCCGATCATATCCTTTCTGGAAGCCTTTTCCATGGACGTTCTCGGCAAAGAAAAGAAAAATTATGGAAGTCTGAGAATGTGGGGATCCATCAGTTTTATCATAGTCGTCATTTCACTGGGGAAAATCATCGATTTTTTCTCTGTCCGCTTAATACTTGTATTGATTCTGGCCGGTTCCCTGTTACAGGCATCCATTTCCGTTAAAATACCAAATATCAAAATTGCCAAAAAAGACCTTCTTTCACCGGATACAAAATCGCTGTTAAACACTCGGGTAATTATTTTTTTGTTTTGTGCCTTTTTAATGCTGGTCAGCCATGGGACCTACTACGGTTTCTTTTCCATACATCTGGAAAATCTGGGATACAGCAATACCTTCATAGGAATAACCTGGGCCCTGGCTTCAACAGCCGAAATAGTTGTAATGATTCAATCAGATAGAATATTTAAGGTCTTTTCACCTGAAAAAGTGCTTACTTTTTCATTTATAGTCGCCGCACTGAGATGGTGTATTCTCTTTTTTGCCACCTCCGAAACAATCATCCTTTTGTCACAGGTTTTACATGCGGTCACCTATGGCGCATTTCATATGGCAAGTATCCTTTACATCGATTCGCTGTCACCGGATAAAAACAAGACTTTGGGACAGGCAGTAAATAATGCCGCCACCTATGGACTCGGATTAATGGTTGGATTTTTCCTCAGCGGCTGGCTGTATGAAAATATGGATACGTCTTTTTTGTTCATCATCAGCAGCCTGATTGCCATGGCGGGAGGCATAATATTCCAGGCTTTTCGGGGTGCTGAGTGATCTGATCGGGATAGGGCTCTAATAATATGGCGGGATATGAAGTTACGGGAAAAGGTTGAATTCTGCCAATCTACCTTCCCAAGACTTAATTCGGTCGCAGCTGCCTACCTGACATTTAAACCACAACCTCAATTGAAATCTTCAGTATCAATGTATATAGCGGTAGCAAAGGTTTCGGAAATTGTGTGATAGTTGGAGTAATCGCAAGTTTTAGAATTGCAAAGAAGTCTGTTATATATGGGACTTAGACAGCGCATTATTGTGAAGATGGATGCCCTGAAATTCTTAAACTATGCATATCTTGATGTTCTCGCTCTATAATCTCCGGTTTGTAAAGTGTGTTGTGTCGGTCCAAATCCCAAGTCCAGCCAGTTGCTATTTCTAAGAACTTCGCAAAATCTTCTTGAGCCTCACTCTCTCTGCCGAGTTTGACTTTCGCGCGAGACGATCCCCAGTAGCCCCAACGCTCCATCATTTTAGATCCTGTTTTGTGACTCTGGTCGATTAGTTTCCTTGCTACGGCCAATGACTCCTCATAACGCTCCACCCAATAGTATGCATTCATCAGGGTTCCAAAGTAAAACAGCGGTGTATGCGGTTGAAGCCGAATTGCTTTTTCACACATAGGGACAGCTTCTTCAAAATGTCCTGTCCGATACAGAACCTCGCCAAAAATTATATGTCCTGACGCCCTGTTTGGACCTAATGCTATAGATTTTTCCCCTTCCTCTACTGCTTTGTCGTATTGTTTTTGAAGCAAGTATAAATATGCCAATAAATCATGGATAAGAGGCTGATTTTCATCCATTGTTACAGATTTATTTGCCAGTACAGCAGCTCGCTTGAAAGAATCTCTTCTTGAATTAGTGTAACCAAACCGTGCATCGTTTAAATGGGTCCATGCCAGCGCCGTTACAGCGCCTGCGAACTCAGGGTCTTTTCCTAAAGCTTTCTTGAATAATTCCCGTGCTTTGATCAAACCTTCTTTTGAAAATAATCGAGAATATCCTAATCCTTTGCTCAAATAACGCCATGCATCCAAATTGTCAGTGCTTCGCATCCGAACCTGTTCCCCTAAGGTCAACTCCACCTGGAGCTCAGTGATTATTTCTAAAGTGATTTCATCAAGTAGATTAAATAAGTCATTAAGCTCCCGATCGTAACGCTCTGACCAAATATGTCGACCTGTTAAAGCGTCAATGAGCTGAGCTGTTATTCTGATCCTCTCTTCTGATATCAAAACACTGCCTTCCAATACATATCTAACTCCCAACTCTTCGCTGACCTGTTGAACTTTCACCGGTTTTCCTTTGTAGGTGAATGATGAATTCCGGGCGATAACAAACATATTATCTAAGGAAGAGAGAGCTGTTATGATGTTCTCACTGATGTTATCAGCAATATAATCTTGATCCGAATCTCCGCTCATATTATCAAACGGAAGTACTGCAATGGAAGGTTTATCAGGTAATGGATATGCCATCTTTTCCACTGATGCTGGTTCTACAGAAGGGTGCTTAATATAAAACTGCCAGATTCCCATAGCAACGATAATCACAACTACTACTGCTGCTGAAAGGTTAATTTTACGCCATCTTCGTCCTAAAGCTTCTTTCGCCTGAACGACTCTATGGGCCGCTGCCCCCGGATAGGACAGCACTTTGTATACTCGTATCGGCCTCGTAATATTTTTGACCTGATGCTCTCCAAGATTTTCATATTCTAATCCCAGCTTGTTTTCCACCTGATCATAAGCCCTGCCGGAAATGCATATGCCTCCTGCTTCAGATAAAGACTCTACCCGGGCTGCTATATTGATACCATCTCCGTAAATTCGACCGTCTTCTTCGATCACATCACCGAGGTTGACACCGATGCGAAATTGCATTTTGCGTTCATCAGGCAACTCTGCATTCCATTCTGCAAGGTCTCGCTGGATTTCAACCGCACAGTTTACCGCATCCACCACGCTGGTGAACTCGGTAAGAATATTATCCCCTGGAGTATCTACAACACGGCCGCGGAATTGTTGAACCAGGTCTGCTATTGCGGTGCGGTAAGAGGTAATGGTGCGGACAGTGGCTTCCTCATCATCATCCATGAGGCGGCTGTAACCCTCAACGTCAGCGCTGAGGATGGCTGAGAGTTTACGTTTAAAACCTTCTTGAGCCATAATTCACCCCCTCCTCTTGTTAGGGTTTTAAACAGGGGAACTCAGTTTGTGAATGATTCAAAGGAGCGAAAAATAAGATGAGAAATCGGATTTGATTCTGTAAATGGAAGCCCGCTTCGGGTCAGATAGAATAGGAAAATCAAAACAACCTTAAATAAACTTATATGCATTTCGATGGATTCTGTCAAGTATAATAGACAGATAGGCAGGTGGTGATTTATTGAAAGATCCCCAACTATCATCTAAATAGTGATATCAACTTATCCGAAGATATCATAAAAATTTTTAAGCTTCAAAAAACTGTTATTTGTAGAAAATATTTAAGGTAGACAATCGAGGAAAACGCCTAAATTACTCTATTAAATCTAATTGGGAAGATTTATATATTTTTGGGGAATATTATTATTTATATCTTACGATGATTTTATGTATCTGAAAATCATCATAATTATTTTTTTCCCATCTAAATCCAGCTATTATTTTAATCTCATTGTATCCTTTTTTCACAATATGCTTATCTACCCCTATTGTTATCTTATCAATTTCAGATTTGTATTTCATTCCTGAAATATAGTTATTGAGAATAGCTATTTCATAATCGTTAACAACCAATTTGGTTTTATAATATCCTCTAAAAAATTGTTCATGCTTTTTTGGCACCAAATCCGATACCCAAACCGTAATAAAAACGTCAGATAGATTGGTATCGGTAATATTAAATCTGCCTTCGAATACTGTACCTTGCGGCTTTGGATTTTCAAATCTACTAATTTTGTTGTCGCCCATATGATAGGTATGATTCAACAGATTTATAGTTGTGAAATCCCTTTCTTCTTCTGATCGTTCATTTTGAGCTTGTGGTGTAGCACTTTTTGCGGATTTTGGGATATAAGCTAAAGATCGCTTTTCTTTCTCCAACCGAATCTTTTGTGGTTTCGTTAAAAACAGGTCCTCCACGATCTGTTTAGCAACACTCTTAATACATCGATTAAATTCTTCTCTGAATGGCTTGGCATTGTTGTCTGCCCAGTCAACGAACTCATCATCATCGCCCCTGATTTTCCAAATGTGTTCATAAACTACCTCACCATCTGCTGCTCGAATCAATTCGATTCTACAAGACACAACAAAGCGAAGAGATGGATCTATACCTGAAGTTGTCCGGGTAGCAAGGCCAATCTCTGAAATATCTACCCAAACAACTGTATCAACACCTCTATCTGCAAAAGAACTATAATTGGGTTTGTGTCTAATGTCATCAAATTCAACATTTCCTAAAACGACAAAATTGTATGGAGTTTTTTCTTTAGCGATTCTCAGAAATTGGTACTGTATTGTTTGGTTAATATTAAGTTCACTAAAAGCTTTCCTGATCAATGCCTCCGCTTCTTTCACTTCTGATTCAGATTCTGTTGATAATGTACCTGCGATGCAGCCAATGGGGGTGCTGATAATCGCATAAATAGGGATAAAAACCATAAATGCAAACATACCAAGTCCCAAAGCAAGTGCTTCATCGAAGCTTACCGGTGGTGGCAGCCCACTTCCACTATGTTCCTCCTTCAGGAATTCGCCAAGCCATCCAACCGCGATCTTCGCCCCTCTTTTGCACCCTTCTCACCATCGCGTCACAGGCTTCGAGAAATATAAATGCGCATAGTGGCTTGACGTACACACACCTATGGTCCCAATATTTTCGCTGGCTTCTTTAGATAAAGGCGGCAGATGGTGAGCGCATCCAAGATTGATAATCAGTATACTGATCAGAAAACAGAGGATTCTTTTTTTATGGCATGAATTTTTCATAGGCCTAGCCTCCAATTGGTTTTGGTTGGGGCATGTGTTTGAATACGGATCTAACATTATATCGCGGCAGGTAGTTCTGTTTAACTTAAGGAAAATGAACTTCAGGTGAGAAAAATATATTTAAAATATATGACCAATATTTCCATATATGGTTGCTGTACTCCAGTTATAATTTCCCATATTCCATTTGCATGAAGAAATTGCTTTCTAATCCCGGCCCAATAATGTGCACTTTATCATTTAAAAACTGGCAACAAATTTTAAAAAATAATACCCGTAAAAACAATAACAGCAGGGGCGAAATCTGCAATGTTTGCCGAGTATCTTTAATTTATTGAAAGGAGAATGATATAAAGCGAATTACACGCATTACAGAATACTCCACGGGATTTCGCATACTACAGTGCGGAAGCAGGGCCCCCAAAAAAAACAACCACAAAAAGAATAAGAGCAAGTGCTAGATCGGCAATATTTGCTAATGGAACAAGAGCATAACCAGCTTTTGTGCTTGTATCCTTATAACCGCCTATTATGCCTATAGCGTGAACGCCCGAATCGGGATACTTATCAAGGCAATAAGTAAGGAATATCTTTTCAGACTTTAAACCCTCGTGAACAATATTTATCGTATATAAGGTATCGTTGGATATTATAAATTTATTACATTTCTTTAATATGGCAGAGATATCTTCTTTGTTTTTCGGTAATCCATCATAAAGCCTTTCCCATTCATCAATTTGGACATATAATTTTTCAATGCGGATTTTTGATTCAGAGGGGGTATTCGTCTCTTCAATTTCGACACATTCCTTAGAAGGTTTTTTAACCGGAAACCAATATATTGGAAGATACGGGTCAGTAGAATTTATGTCTTTTTGTAAATCCTTTTTCTCCGGTTTTGTTTTTCCCGACGCAAAAGAATTAAATGGAAGAGAAACCAAATAATGTTGTTCCTTACAATCATCCGACTCGCAGGATAGCTTAACGCATATTTTGATATTGCCATCTTCACGAACAGCAGTAGGATGTACATCTACTATTTTTCTATAAGTTATAGGCACGGATGCTAATTTTAATGCATACTTTTTCGCTATGCCAGTGATACCTTCCTTGTCAATGACAGCTCCGTTGTCAGTAACACATCCGAATAAATTTAAAAGAAAAATGAAAGTAAGGCATATATGCAATAATTTTCTTAAGCCCATACCGCACCTCTTTTTCTCGAAAAGTCAGATGTATTTCCGGTTGCTATTTAGGTTCCAACAGAACAAACACCCGCCGATGATTGCCATACCTCAAAATAGAGTCGGCGGGTTGCCCAGCTTTTTCCTCTTTTTTACTGTTTAATCCTAACGTCTGCAGTCAGCAGGCATGATGGGTAGCCATTAGCATCACGGAGGCAATGTTCTTCTTCCGGGCGATAAATTTTCCATGGCAATGTTCTGTCATCCATGTAAAAAATATGTTTTAAGATTCCCTCTGGACCCGCGTCTATAGTAAAGGTGCTCACCGTCGGCATATCCGGGAGCCCGTCCGGTCCTGGCAAATCTTTCATAATACCATCTGACCAAACAACTTTTTTCTCACCATCCACTGTTATTGTAAAGGGTATTCTTTCGTGGGGTATCTCCACGCCATTACCGCTACAGGAGCCGTCAGTGGAAGCATAACTGAATACTTGCCTTAGACCCGAAGACCCTGTAAATGTCCATACTCCCATTGTATCGGTCGTAGTTGGGCCTCCCCCCGCCCCGGGTCCGTAACAACAACCCCAGGCCCCGTTCATCGGCGCTGTTCCCGTTGCGCTCAGCATCTCAAGTGAAGGCTCTGAGGTTTTAAAGTAACTGCTTGATCTGGACATTCCGCCAGGATTTGTTCCATCTGCATTGCAGGTTTCCGATGGTATCAATATCGGCCAGCCCATACCGTAAAGACGAGTTTCGATACGTGCTATTCTTCCAAGCATATTTTGTTCGGCATAACTATATTCAGCAAAGCCACCAACAATCTGCATGATATCGTTGGTCATTATATTTCCGTCTTCATCAAAAAGTTTAAGGCGATATTGATCACCATTTGTTATCGGAGCAATAATATCAATAATTCCGGTATTAGGATCACCCATATGCCAACTTACTTCAGGTTCAACTGGAATCGGTGGAATCTGGTCAAGCATTTCTTGGGTAATTGTGAAAGTTGCCGTATACCGGTGGAACTTATGCTGAACGATAATGCGCCAGTCACCTAACAAATTATAATGTTGCCCGAGCCACAGGGTAAATTCGCCGGACGGAGTGCCTACAAAAGTATATAAAATGGGTTCGGTTAGTATGTGACTGGAGCCGGTTGTTTTATTACGAAAAATGACCCGCCGGACGTTATTAGCTAATTCATCTCGCTCTGCTTCGGTAGGAAAAAATCCGAGCCATAGCGAAAATGCTATACCACCATTTGGGTAGGATTTGTTATAGTAATCGGAATCATACATTCTTTGATCGAACCTGACCTCAAAATATCCAGAATCACCGAAAGGAAAATCACACAAGGATTTCCCAAAGGAGTGGCCAAATGCTCCAACCATGCTTGGCATTGCCAAAGCAACTGCCAATGCTGTGACTACAAACAATCGCTTAATCATGATATACCTCCTTTTTTAAATCAGATTGAAAAGAGTAGGTAAGAAATGAAATTCTTAGCTCCTAACAGAGCATCAATGCCCTGTTGGAGCAAGGCTGGCACATTTTTAGTGGGTTCTCCATATTAATCTTCACCTATATTGATAGAGCTGAGTCGATTACAATTCTAAACTGGGGAATTAAATCAGCCACAAGTTGGCCGCTATTTAGTCTAATAGATAGCAACTGTCATACCAAATAATGGCTCCATGATTTTTGGTGCAATGTTAACGCTAATCTTACTTCTTTTAAGAAGCCAAAATATTTGAAATAATTTACTGTTTTTTTTAGTAGATATTCTCTAAACTGGGAGAACTTGCATATGAGGATAAATTTCTAAATTTTGAATTTTAGATGCAGTTTGTTTGAAGGGATACCAGTAAAAAGAAGCAACAAAAGTTGACGCAATCAATGTCATTTTAAAGAATAGATAACTATTTCAAATAGTTAGTTAATGGTGAAAAAGGTTGACAAAGCAATAAGGGTTGCACCCTCTAAGTGAGATGAAATCAATGTAGATATCACAGCAATTATAGGAACTTGGTATACACATTTTGTGGAATTTCACCATTTTAATCTTTATCTAAATCGATAGATTAAATTTGAGAAAAACCAATATCTTTCAGATAGAGGAGCTTTTAGAAGTTTAACGTTGGTTCATTGATAGGTAGAAATAACCAAAAATAGTTAAGGAAAAGTAATTGTGAGCTTTTGATTGAGCTTCAGGTGAGAACAATATTAAAGTTTAGATAATATGGAACATCGTGTAATGTCAAGAAAATTTGGGCTGGTGATTGAGAATATCCCATAAAAACCGGGCGTTAAAATTCCTGAGTTATCTTACCAAATTCTTTATATATCACGCGATGTCAATGCCTTAGATTTATTTCTCCTATATATTCGACTTCTTTTTCGGCCATTTTTTAATGATATCTATTATGTTTCGAACAAAAACACACTCACAGCGAACGGTGCATTTATCTAATTGATCTTGATATAGACAATATTCCGGACAATCATTGCTACCTGTGGCGCGTTCTTTGAATATTGGACCTTCATACAACCCATTAAAATATCTTACAGGTAAAGCAAGGGTTGCACCACAAGAGTGGTTGAAAAGGAAAGTTCCAGCCAACAGGTCATCAAAGTTTACTTTGTACCCGACGATTTCTAAGCTCGAATCTTGCAAAAAATCATCACGATCAAACCATTTATGGCCACACGGCAAACATTCTTTGAAAACTTGCATTGATTGCTTTCGTTGCCCCTACAATGTTTTTAAGTAAGTCTTACTTAACAAGCTGCTTAAACTTTGAATTTGTTGCCAATACCACAGTTTTACAAAAAATTGTAATATGAGATTGATAAACTGCTTACTTAAAAAGATCAAAGCGGTATACTTCCTTTCCCACCACCTTGATGCCAATTTTTTTCATTACCAAAGTTAATGGCGAACCCCTGTAAGTATTAATCATATATAGGATATTTGTTACACAAAAGGGAAACCTGCTCGCTTATTGTATCTATTTTTTGTTTCTGCACATCGCCGGGTTTATGCACACAATTAAATAGCTCGGCAATCCATTCTCCAATCATTTGGAAGTGCCTGGTTTCAAATCCTCTGGTCGTTCCAGCACTGCTGCCTAAACGCAGCCCAATCCATTTCGACGGATTGGGCGAGTCAAATGGAATCGGGTTCTTATTTGAGGTGATATTTACTTGCTCCAGGATGTCCTGTGCCTGCTGACCGCTAATTTTTTTGTTCGACAAATCCAATAACACCAGATGGGTGTCGGTCCCATCAGCTATTATTTTAACTCCTTTCTTCTTAAGGGTTTCCGCTAAAATACGAGCATTTTCTCTTACCTTCCTTCCGTATGTCTTGAAATCCGGTTGAAGCGCTTCTCCTAAACAAACCGCTTTTGCGGCAATCACCTGAAGATGGATGCTGCCCTGGACGCCGGGAAAAACCGATGATTGCAGTTTGTTAAACAGCTCCTTTTTATTGGAAAGGATGAGGCCCCCGCGTGCACCACGCATGGTTTTAGTGGTAGTCAGGGTAACCACATCTGCGAAAGGAACCGGTGTTGGATGAACCTTGGCGGCAACCAGACCGGCAAAATGCGCCATATCGACCAGCAAAAAAGCATCGACTCGATCTGCTATATGGCTCATTCGTTCAAAGTCAATTTCTCTTGGATAGGCCGAACCCCCTGAGATGAGAAGCTTAGGTTTTACTTCAAGGGCAGTCTCCTCCACCTTATCATAGTCTATCAGACCGGTTTCTTTACTGACATGGTAATGAAAGGGTTTATAGATACGTCCCGATTGGTTGGCTTTGGCCCCGTGGCTGAGGTGGCCACCTGCAGCTAAGTCTAAACTTAAAATTCGATCGCCCGGCTGCAAAAGTGCATATAGTACGGCCTGATTTGCCTGTGAGCCGGAGTGGGGTTGTGCATTGACGTAGTCGCAACCAAATAGTTCACTGGCCCGTTCAATGGCCGCCTGTTCCACGATATCGGCATATTTCGCTCCGCCGTGAAATCGATTTCCCGGGTATCCCTCAACCGTTTTATTGGTGATCTCTGATCCTAAGGCTTCCAAAACTGCATGGCTCACCGTGTTTTCCGAGGCAATCATTTCGATCTGGTTCTGCTGACGATGTTTTTCGCCTTTCAAAGCTTCATGGATAAATGGATCCATACGTTTGAGGTTCATATTAATGGCATTTGTACCCATTTACACTCTCCTTGACTTAAGCTATTTTACTTAAAGTACAACTTGCCATTGCCGTAACATTAAGTCAATTACAGATATTTAATACTTGGCTTTCAAAGAATAGGTTTTGGATACTATTTCTGATTATCAGGTATTCGGCCATCAATAATTCTCGATAAAATTTTAACAAAACCGGAGTCAAGAAAAGCGAACAGCTCTCAACCGCATCCACCGCAAAGCTTTATACCTTGGATGTTTTCAAATTGGTATTTCGAGCATTTGATTTGTTTTTCCTCATTCGTTTACTATAAAAATGGGAAAATATGGCCCTTTCAGAGCAGTGAATAACGATAATATTGATGATTGAAAGCCGGAAATCATTTTCACAAAATCGGTCAAGTGCGCCGTCTGCAATCAATGAGGGGCCCTCGGCACTGCAAAAAAGCTGACGAGGACCCTCCACCCACTTTTGGCAAAAAGTATAAAAGACTCTGCGTTTTATTTTTTTCAAATAGTCAGCGTAATCCGAGGAGGTTAAGGGTGGAAATTGGATTCTGGAATCCTTTGTAATGTTTCCCCTATTTAAATCATCCCTAGTTCAGCACCGAACCGGAAATTCCGATGTTTATACTTCTGCCAGGGACTTTATCGGCAAAATTAGGTTATAACCTAATTTTGTCTTGACAATATTGGGTTATAACCTAATAAAATGTTCAAAACATGCTCAAAATCCCGGCTGTTCAACTTGTTAACAAAGGTGATACCTGTAAGGTTGTTTCCAACGGTGAGTTGAAAATAATGATAATCAGCGCGGATCACTGGTTGTCATTACTTCCGTGACAATGACTTGACGATTTAGTTCGACTTGTGCAGTTATAACAGTTGTCTTACATGTGTCTCGTTTTAAATGAAGAGACTGTCTGGGTGTATAAGCCCGCCTTCAGAACAAGGATGCGAGCTTTTCATCGCTTAAAACGGAATGAAAAACAATATAAATGGAAAAACGGTGAAATTCCTGGCCGGAAAATAAACTGGTAGAAGCTGCTTGCCTGATATTGAAACCACAACCTCAATTGAGATCTTAATTATCAACATCGGTAGCAAAAAGCGTAATATTGTCGTTATCGTCTATAACACAAGATGTTGAGGATGGAATTTTGAATGGTTTTTTTTAAAACGCGGCCAGTTCCTTTTCATACTTTTCCACCCACCCCTCAGCACCGCACTCTTTGAAAATTTCAATTGCTGTAGAGAGTTGTTTTCTGGCTTTCGAAGTGTCGCCTTTTCGTTTGAAAAATTTGGCATACAGCACCCGGCTCTTTGCTAAATGCCACATCATGTGATTTTGTTCAGCCGTTTGGATGGCTCTTCTAATCCAGTTATCCGTTTCACGAAAATGGTGCTTATCACTATTCAATAGAATTTGTGCAATGAATCTTGTTTTCCATACTTTGGGATATTTATAAGTACCTTCAGCCATATACCTGTTTAGGACTTCCATATCGATATGCTTATCACCTGTCATCAGTGCTGCCTTTTCAACGCCGATTTTGTTTACGGCCATCCAGGAAGGGAAGGCATTGCCTTGTTCCAGCAGTTGCACGGCTACCTGATAATGGTGCCTGGATTGTTGATATTCACCAACTTCAAAATAGACCTCAGCCAAAAACCATCGTGCTACTGCACTCCACATGGATAAGTTGAGCTTTTCACACAAGGCAACTCCCTTTAATAAAGCTTTTATGGCTCCCTTGAGCCAACCCTTTCCATAATATGAAAATCCGAGGCTGGGATATGCAAAGGCTTTGGAATATGAATCACCGCTTTCTTCGGCATTTCGAATGGCGTCCTTTGCAACCAGGTACGCCTTATACATATTTCCAAGGGAGGTAAGCAGAAAGAGGCTTTCGTAACTTCTTACCCTGGCAATGCCCCAAAGATCGTTTGCCGCCTTACAAATATCGAGAGCCTGTTTGAAATTTCGCGAAGCCTTCTCAAATTCACAATTCAAACAACAAACGAAAGCCAGGCGCCAGTTTGCGATCAATAAAGAGTTGGTGTCATTAATTCGACCGGCTATCTTCACGGCATCTTCAAAATGTTTACACCCGTTGAAGTAATCCTCTTGGACCAATATCGCATAATTCCCTTTAATGGTGAGTATTGCGGGCAATTTTTCTTCATAATTCATCTGGTGGGCCAATTCAACGATCGGGTCAATCGCTTCTTTCGATTCCTCATAGTAGAGCATCTGTACAAAGTACAGACCGAGTATGGTTCTGGCATCAATGATCTCTTTTTGCCGTAGATCGGTGATGGGCAATTTCTCAAGATAGGTGACCCTTTTTTTGCAGTACTCGATCGCATCACCAATTGATGCGGTCTTTTCAGCCTTCTGGGCTGCTTGCATCGAATAGTAAGCGGCCTTGTCGTAATTCTCGGCCACCGCATAATGCCCGGCCAAATGTCCATAATGCTGCTCCAGATTCGGTTCATAAAGATCTTCAATAGCAAATGCGGTCTGCTGGTGAAGCTTTTTTTTTCGCTTGTTCAGTATGGATTCGTACACCGCATCGCGGGTCAACGCATGTTTGAAGATGTAGGTGGATTGCGGAAAGATGCCCCTTTCATAAATCAGTTCCAGATCCTTCAAAACCGACATATGGGACAGAAGATCACGTTCAAGCAGACCGGTCACCCGTCTGATCAGCTCATAATTGAACTCCCGCTCGATGACCGCACCGGTTTGAAGCACTTTTCTGGCCTCATTGGGCAAAGAGTCCACCCGGGCCATAATGATATCCTTGATGGTGGGAGGCACGGCCATTTTATCCAGGTCTTTCACCAAATGATAACGGCCGTTTTTGATCTCCATCATCTTTATTTCATAGAGAGCCTTGATAAACTCCTCAATGAAAAGAGGGATCCCTTCGGTCTGCTCGAGGATCAACTGTTCCAGATCCTGAGCAAATTCTTCTGTTTGCAGGATATGGGTGACCATGGCGCGGCTGTCCCGCTGTGAAAAACGATTCAGGTTCAGCTGGGTGTGATACGATTTTCCGCCCCACTTCGGCACGAACTCCAGCCGGTAGGTGAAGATAAGCAAGACTCGTGCCCCGGGTATGCTGTCCAGCAGATGCTTTAAAACCTCCTCGGAACTCTGATCGATCCAATGCAGATCTTCGATAGCCATGACAATATGCCGTTTTTCCGCACCCCTGAGCACGATCGCCTTCAGAACTTCAGTAATCCTCTCCTTCTTTGCCTCAGGGCTTATGGGGAGTTTCTCAATACCGCTGTCTTTGACTGACAAAAGTTCTAAAAAATAGGGGAGGATAGACATTTCATCCATCCCCAACACCTCCAGGCCCTTTTTAACCTTTTCCCTGATCTTTTCATCACTCTCTCCGTCCTGAATATGAAAGTTGCCTTTCAGGATGTCTATGATGGGATGATATGCCATGCCTCTTCCATAGGAAAGACACTTACCCTCAAGGAAGGTGATGTTTTCGTTGGTCACCGCTTTTCTGAACTCATATAAAAGCCTCGATTTGCCCACACCGGCTTCAGCCGCAATGGAGAATGCCCGACCCCTGCCTTTCTTGGACATTTCGAAGCCATCCAGCATGATATCAATTTCGGGCTTTCTGGCCACAAGGGGTGTCAGGCCTCGTTCAGCGGTGACCTCAAACCTTGTTCTTCTGGAGCTGGGGGCGATTACCCGGTAGATTTTGAGAGGCTGTGTTTTGCCTTTAACTTCCTTTTCTCCCAGGCCCTCAAAGCGGAAGAATCCTTCGGTAAGCTTGAATGTCTCATCGGTCACGTAGCTGGTTCCCGGCTCTGCCAATCCTTCCATCCTGGAGGCTAAATTTACCGTATCACCAACTGCCTTAAACTCAACACGGAGGTCATTGCCCAGGGTGCCTACCACCACCGGACCGGTGTGAATACCGATCCGCATCTTGAGTTGTGTGATGCCTGGTTTCTCCTGCTTGAGTTTGTCGCTGAATTTGGACATCTCCCGGTGAATGGCTATGGCGGACCGGATGGCCCGCTGAGGTGCGTCCTCCAAAGCGATGGGGGCGCCAAACAGGGCCATAATGCCGTCACCGGTCATCTCATTGACCGTGCCCTCGTAATTGTGGACCTTATGGATGAGGATCTCATAGACCTGATCCATGATGTCGTAAGCCTCTTCAGAACCGAGGTGCTCCACCAGGCCGGTGAACCCCTCCATATCGGAGAACATCACCGTGACCTGCTTGCGTTCGCCTTCGATTTTATTCCGTTGGGACAGGATTTTCTCTGTAAGGCCCTTGGGAAGATAGCGCTGAATTTTGTCTATCTTTTCGTCAAAGGAGAGATCTTTGGGGGTCGATTCAGAAGGAACAGTTAGGTTAAAGCCGCATCCACCGCAGAATTTGTGTGAAGGGGAATTACTGTAACCGCACTCCGGGCAAATTTTTTCTAATTTGCCTCCACATTCTACACAAAAATTCACACCGGCAGAATTCTCAAACTGGCACTTGGGACATTTCATGTTGGATGTCCTCCATTTTTTTAGGCAATTTGAATGATCTGATCAGAATCTGTTTCAGAAGGAAAAGTTCGTACAAGTGAGAAACAAAATAACCACTGAAGCTTAGATTGATAGGGAGCTGAGAAAGTGTATCGTCAGCAAAGAGAAGCAGCTCTTGCCAGCTGTAAGAGGAGATTTAAATAGAACCGATAAATTTAATAATTGAAAGTGGGATTCAAGTCAAGAAATTATAACCCTAATTGAGCAAAACTCGAGGATACCACAGATTCCCCCGATAACGTGATCTTCGTTTCACTACGAAAGGCGTCGGGGGAGAAGCCCCAGTAAACTTCTGCGAGCCCTTACAAAACATATGCTGTCTTACGGTTTCCCCCAACCATTTATATCTAAATGGTGACATTAAAGATATGAATATTTAAAGGCGGTTGTGATGCCAATGGTAAATAGCTTCAATGATGGGCTTCTTTTTTTTATTTTTGGATATAGATTACCCATTACTCTTGCTCCCCTGGCAGTATAAAAGAAAAGGTCGCCCCTTTACCCAGGCCTTCACTCTCCACCCAGATCCTGCCGCCATGCAGTTCAACCAGCCTTTTGGTCATGGACAATCCCAATCCGGTCCCCTGGAAATGACGGCTGGTAGAGTCCTCAACCTGTTCAAAAGGTTTGAATATGCGCGCCAGATCCTCGCCATCAATACCGATGCCGGTATCCCTGACACTGATTTGAATAGCCTGCTTGCCTCTTTGAATATGATTGTGCCTATCGTCATCACCGGGCAAGCGTTTTCCGGTTATGGTTATGCGCCCGTGATCCGGTGTAAATTTGACCGCGTTGGAAAGAAGGTTGTATATAATCTGTTTGAGTTTACGTTCGTCAGCGATAAAGATTTCAGGAAGTTGATCGATCTTAAGGTCAATCGTGATCCCCCGTTTTACCACCTTATCATGCACCACGGTCAGGCTGTCCTTGAGTAAAGGCTTTATTTCCAATGCAACCGGATTCAATGTTATTTTCCCGGCTTCGACCTTAGACAGATCCAGTATATCATTGATCAGGGCCAGCAAGTGTCGGCTGCTCAACAGAACATCGTTAAGATAGTCCGACTGCAACTCAGTCAACGCGCCACATTTTTCATCCGCAATGAGCTCGCTGAACCCAATGATGTGATTCAACGGTGTCCGTAATTCGTGGCTCATATTGGCCAGGAAAGCGCTTTTGGCTCTGCTGGCTTCCTCAGCGTCTCTTTTGGCCATGCGCAATTCCAATTCAACGCGTTTTTTTTGCGAAATATCCCTGGCAATGATTACCATACCGGAAAGCATCTGCTCCTTTCCCATCAAAACAGAGCTTGAGAGGCTGACCGGAATCTGTTTCCCGCCACTATCCTTGAACTCGAAATCACTGTTTTTCATCACCTTTTGTTGTATCAATCGATTGATTGTAGGCTTTGAAGCGGCGGGCATAATCAATTCAATGGGTTGACCGACAATTGCCTCTTCCTCATAGCCCAGGAGATCGCATGCAGATTGATTAACACCTACAATCTGACCTGTTTCATCCGTTAGGATAAGCGTGTCGGCCATGGTCGAAATGATGTTTCCGGCTGCCGTGGCCGGTGTTATGACTAAAAAATTGTATTTTACAATGACATATACGATGCCGACGGCCCAGATAAGGGCCATATTGTGCGCCAGATCGGGGATTGGAACAGATGCAATTCGCGGGGCAAAAATGTTGGTGGCATAGCCCACTACGAAAGCCAAAAGGGTGCTGACGCCGAGAATTTGAGCTTGTTTTTTCTTTATGGGATGGTCCGTTTTCCGACTGTAAACCAATATCATTGTTACCGCGGCAGCAATGGTTGCAAAAATATAAACCAATAAAACAAGGGTCATCCAGGTTTTATGCCACTGCAGCCCCCATCCATAGGATCGTCTGATATACTGTAAAAGACCACCGTCAACCCATTGCACGCAGATGGCCACGACAGGTACTGCGAACATAACGGGATATATCCACACTTTTCGCAAAACCTCTTTTTTCTCGGACACGATAAAGGCAAACCAAAGCAGAAATGAGCTGAAGGTCCATGCGCCGATGATGGTGACTTTCATGAAACGATAGGCTTCCTCTGCCGTCGCATGGGGGTTGTGTGCAAATGTTTTTCCGATGCACCAGAGAAGAAAACAGATGAACACGACCGCACATATCCGATTGAGGGGATGCCGGTGGTTTTTAACCAGAATGAACGCCGCCAGATATCCATAGGTGATGGCACTGAAAAAATGCAATAATGATAGATAGGACATGCTTGGAAACTCCGGCTTATTATATGAAATGCCAGCGTATTTTTCTCTCCTATGTATATCGGATGATTCCAGTAAAACTTTAGAATAAATTATGGTTTCCCACACCTTTCAATTTTGCCTTGGAGAAGGAATCTCAATCTTATTCCCACTCAATATTCCAGCAAAATTTAATGCGGCCTTAAAAAATTCATAATGCTCTGGCCACTAGTACGCTTGGAAAATGAGGATAATTGCATTCGCGATTTCCCAAGCCCACTTGGATCAGATAGTAAATGATGCAACAGATTATAGACTTGGATTAATGGTTGGGTTTTGCTTAGCGGCTATCTGGATAAAAATAAGGATATGTTTTTTTTATTCATTATAGAACAACTAATGCTTCTCCGCGCGAATATTTGAAAAATAGACCACGCTCTCTTTACCTGTCTCGTCCAATGGATTAAAATGCTTTTTATAAAAATGAAGCTCCCCGCCGCAAGCGGACGGGGTATCAAAATGGATAAAAACAAATTTAGATGATGGTGGGAAACGTAGTTTCCCCCCACACCCCCCTTCCGCATGTTTGCCCCACCGCAAGCGGATGGGGTATTAAAAACCTTAATCAATTGAATGCAGCTGCTGCCTTCAATAAGCGGCCTTCGGCCTTGGGTTTTTTTCTTAAGTGAAGCAACATTAAGCAAAGCGCCTAATCCCCTTTTTGGGGAAAAAACAGATACCTCAGCCAGTTAAAAAATGTATTTTTTTCCAGCATCGCCTTTTCCCATAAATTGGACTCTTTAAAAAGCTTTTCCGGCTCGGAAAACCACCTGGCCCGGGTGGTAAATTTTTCCTCTGAATCGAGATGTTTGACCACTTTGGCGGGATTTCCCGCAGCAATGACATTGGCGGGTATTGGGTTTACTACCACAGCACCGGCACCGATAATGCTGTTTTCCCCAATGGTCACTCCCTTGCAGATGATGGTACTGTCCCCAATCCAGACATTTTTTTCTATGTTCACAGGGTCTGTTTTTCCCGGAGCAATCCGGTTGTAGATATCATGCCAATCCGAGTCGGTAATATAAACATTGCTGGCAATCATGCAGCTGTCATCAATAAATATCCCGGCAGCCGATCCAATGCGCACTCCCGGACAGATCATACAAAAATTGCCGATCTTGATGATGCCTTCACCCTTATGATGGGGCCAGATGGAGAGCCTTATTTTACTGTCGGACGAGGCAATCACCGTGGCATAATCGCCGATTTCAATGGGAGAACCAAAGATCTCCACATTCCAGGGACGCATAAAGGTAAAATATCTGCCCAGGGATTCAAAATGCGGGCGAAGGAATCGATTGGTATAAAATTTTTCAAATTTAAGGTAGGCTTTTTTTACAAAGTAGGGTCGGTGGTCTCTATTCAAGGTATATTCCCCTTATAAAGATAAACCGCAAGACTCCCAAAACCGGTGGGAAAAAAGACGGCCGGCAGGGGTCAGATCGTAAATGGCATCGGCGGCCATCAACACCGCTGCATTGGTCCAGGTGAGCTTATCATCGGGCCATAAGGTAATATCCGGAACGGTGTATCCGCACCAAAATGATCCATCATCAAACTTTTTATCACTTATCCAGGAAAAAACGATTTCAGCCAGGGTAAAATTCCCCATGGCCGATAAGGCCAGGGAAAGTTCAGCAGTTTCCGCCATGGTGATCCAGGGCTCGTCATTAACGCATTTCGCTCCATGGCCTTCTACCACATATTTTTTCCAGTATTGGCCAATTCTCTTTTTGGCCCGCTGGCCGGTAAGCGCACCGGAAAGTATCGGATAGAACCAGTACATGGAAAAACGGGACTTTGTCATATTAAAGTGGTATTGTTTGTGTCTGATTGCGTTCCCCAGCTTCGCCAGTCCTTCTTCCCATTGAGGCTTTGAATATCCAAGCTGCTTTGCGATAGCCAGTGCGCATTTTATACTCATATAGATGGAACTGGATCCGGTGAGCAGTGCCATGGGATCTGTTTTCCCTTCAGGGCTGATGGCCCAGTGGATCTCGCCGCCCGGAGACTGAAGACTCAAAGCAAATGCAATGGCCTGATCGACTGTGTTCCACATTTTTTTAAGGAAACGCTTGTCATTGGTGATTAAAAAATAGTGAAGCACACCTACCGAAATGTATGAAGACATATTCGCATCACGGGTTTTATCTTCGGGGACTCCGTTTCTGTAGGTGGCATACCAGCTACCATCTCGAAGCTGTTCTTTAACCATCCAGTCAAATGCACGCCTCGCTTCATCAACATAACCGCCGATGCTCAGCCCCATGGCAGCTTCGATATGGTCCCATGGATCTGTTTTTTTCCCCTCGCACCAGGGGATCTCTCCGCTCTCTCTCTGAGCATTTATAATCAGTCCTGCAATCGAATTAATGTCAAGGGCAAGATCACTCCTGCTTCTGGATGTAGTCAGTTGCATAGATACCACACCTTTCATTTAAAACCAAAATCAGACTATCTATCACCAAGTCACCAAGAAAAATGGCTCTGCTTAATTTTCGCATTTTGTTTTATCCGGATTAAAAACTGCAGATAGATATAGTGGAATCGAAATTCATGCAAGAAAAATTTACCTAATCGAGCATCAAGCATTACTCATGATCAAATATATATCCGACCGATCTTAAGCTTCTAAAGAAGACGGGTTTTTTGGGATGATCTTCAAAATATTTTCGAAAACGCACCATAAAATTATCCACCGTTCTGGTCGTTGTTTTTCCCGTATATCCCCATCCTATTTCCAAAAGCTTGTCTCGCGAAAGGGGTTTCCCACGGTTGGCAATAAAAAGCTTCAGCAGTTTGGTTTCCTGGTCTGTCAGGATAATCTTTCCACTTTTGCAATCGGCAACTGAGGTAACAAAATCGATGTGGTTTCCACCAAACGAATATGTCTGGGGCATCAAAGAAACGTCCGTCTCCCTGCGGTAAATGTCGACCCGGGTTAACAGACGTTCCACCCGAAGTAAAAACTCCTCCAGGTTAAAAGGTTTTGCGAGGTAATCATCCACGCCATAAGAAAATCCTTTAATCTTATCGTCCGGCGTGCCTTTGGCTGAAAGAATTAAAATTGGGATCCGCTCATCTTTAAGGCGAATATTCCTCAGCACGGAAAGTCCATCAATACCGGGCAGCATAATATCGAGTATAATGAGATCCGGCCGGCTTTCCTTCCATTTCTGCAGACCGGATACCCCATCTTTGGCTATTGAAACATCGTATCCCTGAAGCGAAAGATTTAATTTTAAACCCTCTGCAATATGCTTTTCATCTTCAATAACAAGAATGTGTTTTTTTTGGCTCTTTTCCATAATTTCACATGGTTTTGTATGCCCGGAACATTAACGTTTTGGGCCATAAAGGGTATGATAATCGATGCTGACAACTCACCTTAAGTCAGAACCCGGTATTGAGTAACGAGTGTTCCCCATCAAGCATTACGTATTCGGCATCAACTAACCAGGCAAAATTAAGCTAAAAACCGAACCCTGCCCTTTTCCTTTGCTCTCGGCAACCACTTTTCCCTTATGAATACGGGCTATATTTTGTACCACGTGAAGCCCAAGTCCGCTGCCCCTGGCCGACATCACATCCGTCCTGCCCACCTGGTAAAATTTTTTAAAAATCTTTTTTATTTTGCCTTTTTCAAGTCCGATGCCATTGTCTTTAAAATGAATCAGTAGGCTTTTGTTGTGTTGTTCAAAAGTAATATCAACTCTGGGAACCTTTGATTCGTTGTACTTGATCGCATTGGTAAGCAAATTCATCAAAAGCATTTCAAATAAAGGCGGATTTATGCCGTATAATATCGGACTCGGAGGGTGATGTATCTTTATTTCGCAGTTTTGAAAAAGATGGTCGTTGTTTTTATAAAAGCGCTCAAAGACCTCAGCCAGATCAGACACGATTAACTGCTTTTTATAACTCTTGCTTTCAATCCTGGCAAGGTTTAAAATCCGACTTATATGGTCCGATAGCCTGCTCACGTCCGTAATCATGTACTGTATGTATTTTAGCTGGTCATTTCGAGATAGCTCATGTTTGGAAAAAGTTTGCAGGAAAAGCTTCAATGATGTAACCGGAGTTTTCAACTCGTGAGTAAAACTGTTGATAAAATTATGCTGCAATCGATAAAGCTGCAATGTTTTTTGGTTATACACAAAGATGGTAAATATTCCCAGCAGGATTATTCCCACCAGAATAGAAAGAACCATGATCACAATCCATGTCTGTGGTTCTAATACCTGACTGGAATCCAGGTTGAATTTATAAACAACCGATTTGAGTCCTGCAGAAACCTCAACATACCAGTATATATACAAAAACAGAGAGGTTCCCAGGGCCACGATTGATAACACAAAAATGAAGACTGGATGGAAAAACCATTTGGTTCGATTCATAATCGAACTATAACAAACTGGTCAAATTTAACAACCATTTATGTAATCTTCAGCAGTTGTTCAACAGAACATCTACTGACGGGTGGATAAAGTCTGGGTCTTTATCTTGCCGTTATCGTTCCGGAGCCAAATTTAATTGTAAAACTTTTGTAAAACCAAAGTTCAATCATGTACTTTACATCACTTCTGCATTATGATTTACATTTTAAATAAAGTTGCCCTGCTGATCATACAGCGTAAACAAATATATATTACATTTTACTTAAGTTTGATGTAAAATAGCCGATTGAAGACTTGTGAAGCCAAGTTCGACTTTTTACAAATTTCTTACAGATTAAACATAAGCCCTTTCACTAAAATTTTGGAAACCATTATATGAAACTACCTGTACTAAAAATAGGCGATATAGAAGCTAACGTACCGATTATTCAAGGTGGCATGTCGGTGGGAATTTCTCTTTCCGGCCTTGCCTCGGCAGTGGCCAATGAAGGTGCGATCGGCGTCATCGGGACCGCACTAATAGGCATGCGAGAACCTGATTATAACTCAAATTACCTTGAAGCCAATATCAGAGGGATGAAAAAGGAAATCAGGAAAGCCAGGCAAATGAGTGATGGTATCATCGGGGTGAATATCATGGTGGTGTTGACCAATTATGCGGATACCGTGCGTACTGCCATTGAGGAACGGGTTGATATCATATTCGCAGGCGCCGGACTTCCCCTTGATATGCCGGGGTATCTTAAACAAGATTCTGTCACCAAACTTGTCCCTATTGTATCTTCAGGTAGAGCGGCCCGACTGTTATGTAAAAAGTGGCTGGCAAAATATGACTACCTGCCGGATGCTTTTGTAGTAGAAGGCCCCAAAGCCGGCGGGCATATCGGCTTTAAACCCGAACAGATTGATGATGTGGCGTTTTCCCTTGAGAATATCGTGCCTGAAGTGATTGGTGCGGTTAAACCCTTTGAAGACGAACAGGGTAAAAAGATTCCGGTAATTGCGGCCGGTGGGATTTATACCCCTGATGATATCGAAAAATTTATAAAGATGGGAGCCGCCGGTGTCCAATTGGGAACACGTTTTGTTGCCACCCACGAATGTGATGCAGACGATCGATTCAAGCAGGCATATATTGAGTCCAAAGAAGAAGATATGGCAATTATTCAAAGCCCTGTGGGCCTTCCCGGCAGAGCGGTGAAAAACCAATTTCTCGATGACGTCTCCCAGGGCAAGAAAAAACCGTTTAAATGCACCTATCACTGCATTAAAACATGCGATTATCATAAAAGCCCCTATTGTATCGCATTTGCCTTGCTAAATGCCCAGCGAGGCAATATGAAACACGGCTATGCATTTGCCGGAAAAAATGCCTACCGCATAAACAAAATCGTTTCAGTCAAAGAGTTGATTGCCTCCCTGCTAAAAGGCCATGAACTCTCTGCAATTCACCCACCCCTGTTAAAAAAAGTGGGATAATTTTATTTAAAATTTCTGCCAATCAAATATGTTTATTCCGTCAAAAGGGTGTGCCCCTTTTCACTTATCGGTGAAACTTTTTCTCTGGTTATAATATTTGTTGCATGAAAGTTGCAAAAAAGCTGCAAATTAGATAAAATAACAAAAAACGGTCTGGATGTCCCTTTGCCGGGCAGGGGGACCACAACGCCCGGTGGAAGATTTCATTTAAAAATTTGCCGAACGGAATCTGGATTTGGACTTATGAACCGGGTCGGATTTCAACGTGGCAAAAATCTTCACCATTACAGGTGCAAGCCCGATAACAACCAATAAATCCATACTCATTATCGCCTGTTGGTAATATGAAAAACATACTTTCAAAACTCAGATTTTTTTTATTAAATGGGTTAAGATCCTTTTTCCCGTGGGTCATTATATTCTTCATTACTTTTTCCTTTTTCCCGTGTCATGCAACAACCAACTCAGCCGATTTTCCTTTTAGCCCGGGCGAGAAGCTGACCTTTAATTTAAAATGGTGCTTTATTCCGGCCGGTGAAGCAGTGCTTGAAGTACTGCCCATGGAAAATATTAGCGGTATCTGGGCCTATCATTTTGCTTTAACGGTGAAAACCAATCCTTTTTTCGATGCGATCTATAAAGTTCGGGACAAAATCGATTCCTATGCCGACATTGATATGACCCGCTCAATTTTATATAAAAAAAGCCAGGCCGGTAGGAAGCACCAACGAGATGTCGTGGTCAATTTCAACTGGGATAAAAATGAAGCTCAATATTCAAACTTCGGCAGAAAACGAAATCCTGTTTCACTTTTGCCCGGCTCATTTGACCCCTTATCTATATTTTATTATTCACGCATGTGCGATTTCAATAATCAAATTATCCTTCAACGACCGGTAACCGATGGCAAAAAATGTGTGATCGGAACAGGGGAAGTCATTAAAAGAGAAACCATCAAATTAAAAACAGGAAAATATGATACCTACCTTTTGCAGCCCGAGCTAAAAGATCTGTCCGGTGTATTTAGAAAAAGCGAAAATGCCACCATTAAAATATGGTTAACGGCTGATAAACGAAAAATTCCGGTACGGATAAAAAGTAACATCGTGATTGGAAGCTTTGTCGGTGAACTTGTTCCCCCTGAAGATGTTGCCAAATAAGATAGTCGTCTTTACAGCCTGCTCTTTTTTACCGTTATAACGGTATTTTAATACCCTTCTTTGTATTCAAGACCTGCCGGATCAATTAAAACCTATATAATTGCCGTTATAACGGCAATCAAAATAAAACATAATTTGACTTGACAAAATGCCGCAATAGCGGCAATAATAACCGATAAAATCGATTTCTATAAGAAAATTCGGGAATATTACTAATAATTACCACTATGACGGCAAAAATAGATCATAATAATTTTAAACGTGTGGGCCGAATGATACTTTTTCACCGGAAAAAAGCCGATCTGTCACGAATTGATCTGGCCATGGTTGCTGGAGTCGGAAAAACCGTCATCTACGACATTGAACACGGCAAAGATACAGTTCGTATTAAAACCCTGATAAAAATCCTAAATGCGCTAAATATTACTATGTTTTTTGACAGCCCCATTATGAATCGTTTCATGGAAACCAAAGATGAAAAAAGCTGAAGTATTTGTTAATAACCGACGATCCGGTATCCTGGAAGAAATTACGCCGGGTAAGAAGTATCAATTCATATACAACAAGGGATATTCAGGCCATCCGATTTCTCTGACCATGCCGATAGCAGATACGCCATACATCTATGATCGATTTCCCCCTTTTTTCGAGGGCCTGTTACCGGAAGGATATAATCTTGATGCGCTTTTAAGGGTTTATAAAATTGACCGAAACGATCTTTTCCGCCAGCTTGTAGTTGTGGGAATGGACATGGTCGGTGCTGTGACGGTGAGAGAAATTAAATGAATACATGTCCGATCACCTATCAATCCTGTGAAGGCAAGTATTCCATTCAAGGTCTCAAGCGGTTATCCCCAAGATTGTATGATTTGAAAGATTTTCCCTATACTGCCGGGGAACAAATACATGAAGCCGCTGTCCGATCAACCAAAATATCTATTCAGGGAATCCAGCCGAAACTTAGTGCCATACTCAATGTCAGCCGGCAACGATTTAAAATTGTCGATATAGGTGGCCGCTATATCCTGAAACCGCAGAACCCGCAATTTCCACTGCTTCCTGAAAATGAAGATCTGTCCATGCGTTTAGCCGGTCTTGCCGGTGTTGATGTTCCCCTGCATGGCCTGTTATATTCCAAAGACGGCTCCTTTACTTACTTTATAAAGCGGTTCGACCGAATCGGTCGGAATAAAAAGGTTGCCGTTGAAGATTTTTCACAACTTCTTGGTTTGTCCCGTGATACCAAATATGATGCTTCCATGGAAAAAGTAGCCACCGTTATAGAAAAATACTGCACATTTCCCGCCATAGAAAAAATAAAACTGTTTAGACTTACACTGGTTAATTATCTTATTGGCAACGAAGATATGCACCTGAAAAATTTTTCCTTGATCACGCAAGATGGTAAAATTGAACTTTCTCCGGCATATGATATTATCAATACAACCATTGCCCTATCCAACCCTCAGGAAGAAATTGCTTTACCCGTGATGGGTAAAAAACGAAAACTTGACCGCTCCAACCTAATCGATTATTACGGCAAAGATCGATTGAAATTAACCGATAAGGCCATCAAAACAGTACTCGATAAAATTGAATCGGTTTTTGAGTTATGGACGCATTTGATCGTAAACAGCTTTTTAAACTCTGAACTAAAGGACAACTATTCAAAACTGCTGGAGGATAGAAAATCTTCCGTTTGGCTGCAGACAAATAAGTGAAAAATCCGATTCTCTCTATTTTAAAGAAAGATCATTTGAAAACTAAGGTAACTTCTTTTTTCTAATCCACAAAAAAGACAGGTAATTTATGCAGGATATACTTTTGGGTTTTGATAATATGACCATTGAAGATCTGGTTGCCATCGCCAGAGATGGAGCCGGTGTTCAGTTGACCAAAGGATCGGAACAACGGATTGTCAACACGCGGAAATTAATCGAAAAGCTGGTGGAAGAAGAAAAGCCAATTTATGGCGTCACCACTGGATTTGGCGCTTTAAGTGATGTGACCATACCTAAAAAGGACGCCGGGCAGCTGCAGAATAATATTCTCATGAGCCATGCAGCGGGAGTTGGCCGCCCGCTGGAAGAAGAGATTGTTCGAGCGATCATGGCCCTGAGGATAAAGGACCTGGCAAGGGGCCATTCAGGCATTCGTCTCGAGACCGTACTACAGCTTATCAGGATTTTAAACGCAGGCATTTGCCCCGTCGTACCGGAAAAGGGATCTGTTGGGGCAAGTGGGGACCTGGTGCCCATGGCTCATCTTTCCCTTGTTCTGCTTGGAATGGGAGAAGCTTTCTACCAAGGCAACCGGCTGTCAGGAAAAGAAGCTTTGAAAAAATGCGGTATGGATTTGATCCGTTTGAACGCAGCCGAAGGTCTCGCCCTGGTAAATGGTACCCAGGTGATGACTGCGATTGCCGGACTTGCGGTGTATGACTCCCTGAGACTTTCAAAAATGATCGACATCGCGGCGGCCATGAGTCTGGAAGTTCTCATGGGAAGCAAAACAGAATTTGACCCAAGAATTCATCAACTGCGACCACACCCGGGACAGGCTGTGGCGGCGGACAACATGGACAGGATCACCCTAAACAGCGAGATCATTACTTCTCATAAAGACTGCCGCCGCATTCAGGATGCATATACGCTCAGGTGTTCTCCACAGGTGCATGGGGCGAGTAAGGATGTTATCGCATATGCATTGAATGCGGTAACGGTAGAAATGAATTCTTCCACCGGCAATCCGCTTATTTTCCCGGAGACCCGAGAGTTTCTCCTGGGTGGAAATTTTCACGGGCAGCCGGTTGCTTTGGCCATGGACTTTCTATGCATGGCTGTCTCTGAACTGGCAAATATTTCGGAAAGACGTGTCGAACGCCTGGTTAATCCCAAGCTAAGCGGACTTCCGGCCTTTCTTGTCAGTGATGGGGGGCTGAATTCAGGATTCATGCTTGCACAGTACACGGCGGCGTCCCTCGTTTCGGAAAACAAAGTTCTTAGCCATCCGGCATGTGTGGACTCTATTCCAACTTCAGCCAACAAGGAAGATCATGTATCCATGGGAACCATTTCTGCGCGTAAATGCCGGGAAATTATTAAAAATACGGAAAATGTGATTGCCATTGAGCTTTTATGCGGCGCCCAGGCCATGGACCTTTTCACCAACATGAAACCCGGAGAAGGGACTATGGCGGCATACAACGTTATACGTGGACCTGTTTCCCATCTGGACAGCGATCGCGTACTGTCAAAGGATATCGAAGCTGTAAAAGGCCTGATGCGAAGCGGAAAGATTTTGCAAGCTGTCGAACAAAAAGTCGGAGCACTTAAATAATTCATTAGGTCGCATTCGGATGATCAGATTGAACGGCAGGTCTTTATTTTAAAACACTATTGAGCTGACTTGATACGGTTTTAACTCAAACTATCTCAATGCGATAAAAGAAACCAAATATTTTTATATAAATTTTACTTTTTTTGTTGATGATTTTACCACAAAAATGCGTTCGTTATTCCCCTTAAGGTCGGCAGGGATTATGAAGAAACCATGCCTGTCCGGCGAGTAGGAGAGGGTATATCCGATGACGACTTCGCTATCGGAAAACTCAACTTTAATTTTTCGCCCCCCTCCTGCGATTTCATCATCATATAAATCTTTGCGGGATCCATCTCCCTCACTTTCTTTAACAAAAAATACCGCCTTTAACTGTTCTATATCAATATTTTCCACCTCACCGCTTAACGTTGTTAAATGGAACCTTGTTTTATTGGGAAAAAAGTCGCTGGTATTTCCTTTCATGATGTTGCCGCCCTTAAATTGTATTACAACTTTGTTTTGTGGCATAAAGTCCTCCTCTAAAAAGTCAGGCATTTATTTGAGCGTTATGCGACTATCTTTTTAAAAAGACAGTTGATTTATTCCGTTTATTATAAATCAACCATAAGCGGAATAGCTATAAAATACAAGCAGATTTTAGCCCGTTTGTAAGATGAACCTATTGACAAAAATTTTAGGATTTCACCAGGTAACCTGTTTGTTTTAATTTGGCATCCTTTTCTCAGGTTGACATGAAAACTCTTTTAAAGATAGATAAATATAAAACAGAAACCTTTTTGATAAAAAGGGAAAATTTTGCTAATAAAATTATCTGCCTGTTATGGACCTTTTCTTTAATTTTTTATTGATTGATGCATACTTTCCAGAAACATAAGGAGGTGCAATCATGGAACTAAAAAGCTCAGCATTTAATGACGGCGACATGATACCCGGTAAGTACACCTGTGATAGTGAAGATATCTCGCCGCCTCTGGAATGGAAATCATTGCCTGAAAACACCCAATCCATCGCCCTTATCTCCGATGACCCGGACGCCCCTGTGGGAACGTGGGTTCATTGGGTGTATTATGACATACCGCCGGATACAAAGGGTTTACCGGAAAATATAACCCCGCAGGAAAACCCGGACATCGGCGGTAAACAGGGAATGAATGATTTTCGCCGAATCGGTTATGGAGGCCCATGCCCGCCCGGTGGCACCCACAGGTATTACTTCAAGATTTACGCCCTGGATACTTTGCTAAACCTTCCTGCCGGTGCCGACAAGAGGCAACTTTTGAAGGCAATGGAAGGGCATATCATCGACCAGGCACAGCTTATGGGGAAATACAAAAGATAGAAAGGTGATTATATGCGAACCTACCCTTTAATCATTTCAGCGCTCCTTGTTCTTTTTTTCAGCGGTTGTGCATCCCCCAGGATCACCCTTTTTTCCGACGACACCGTACCACTTCAGGAATTTACCCTTCAGGGTAAGGGGAAGGATAAGATACTTGTTATTCCCATAAAAGGAGAAATATCGGGCAGCACCAGCAAAGGATTTATTTTTACAAAACCGAGCATGATCCAGGAGATCATCGCCCAGCTTAAGCTGGCTGAAAAAGACCGGAAAATCAAAGCAGTTATTTTAAAGATCGACTCTCCGGGTGGGACGGTTACCGCAAGTGACATTCTTTATCATGAAATTGCTGCTTTTAAAAATCGTACCGGCATAAAACTGGTGGTCGCCATGATGGATGTGGCTGCATCAGGCGGATATTACATTGCCCTGCCTGCCGATTTTATTCTGGCACATCCGACCAGCATCACCGGCTCAATCGGCGTTATCTTTATGCAGCCAAAAGTAAACCGCCTTATGGAAAAAATCGGTGTCGGCCTGGACATAAATAAATCCGGTAAAAACAAGGATATGGGTTCACCCTTTCGCCATACCACTCATGAGGAACGACAAATTTTTCAGGACCTGACGGATGAACTGGGAAAACGTTTTTTAAATCTTGTCTCCACACACCGAAAACTGGATAAAAATCAACTGGCAAAAATCTCAACCGCCCGAATATATCTTGCCCCCAAAGCACTTGAACTCGGTTTGATTGACCAGATCGGGTACCTTGAGGATGCGATAAAAAAGACCTGTAAACTGGCGAAACTCCCTCAAGATGCCAGGGTTGTTATATATCGCCGCACACAATACCCCAATGACAACCTGTATAATACCGCAGTTGACCGGCAGGGCGGACAGGGTTTGTCCCTCATTGATTTAAACCTTCCCCAATCAACCCGTCCCTTGAATACAGGGTTTTACTATCTGTGGATGCCATAATTAAGATGGTTTTGTAAAAAGAAAAAATCGCTTTTACAAAACCATTTAAATTGTAGTTTTTAAGAGCCTGATATGACCTATGCCTTTTCAGCCTAATATTTAAAACTTAAAATCTTAAACCTGATAAATCCGACGTTAATAAAACTGTTTGAAAAGTTTATAATGCTGTTGCAGAAAATACATTATGTCTATTCTTTATATAAATGTTTCCAATTGCTTTTCATATTTTTCCACCCAACCATCGGCTCCGCACGCCGTAAAGGTTTCAACTGCCATTTCCAGGTATTGTCGTTCTTTTTGATGCTCTCCACATTTATTCAGAAAATTCGAATACAGGATATAATCTTTTGCCAGATGCCATCGCATGCCATTTCGTTCATCGGCGATAATAGCCCTCTTTATCCATTTGCGGGCTTCAGGACGATGTTCAGCATTCCCATATAACAAAATTTCCCCGATGGTGTTTGCCATCCAACCTTCAAAAATCTTTATGCGACTATTCTCATATTTATGCGTTAACTCATCGATTGTACTGTCATACTGCCCCATATAAACCTCGGTCCGTGTCAACAATAACAATCCCATATGTATCCATGATGGAATTTTTATGCTAGCTCTAACCATGGAAATCATTTCTAAAAAATATTTGCGTGAGTTTTCGAACTCCCTCGTTTCAAAAAAGATTAAACCCAGATAAAGAGACGCGTATGCCGCCCAAGCGTAGTTCGATCTCTTTCGACAGATCTCGACACCTTCTAAAAGACGGGGTATTGCCTCATCCAACAAGCCTTGATAAAAACAGACGACACCAAAGCCGGAATCAGCCATTCCGATCGTAACCAGTTCATTGCTTTGTTGGGCTGCTTCAACTGCCTCTAAAATAGATTCTCTGGCTTTCTGTAATTTGCCCTCGAAACAGTACGTGTGTGCACCGATCCAACTTTTAGTGGTTGCAATCAGACCTGGTCTCTTGACGGATTCCATGAGTGCAATACATCTGTTGTGAGAAAAAAGCGATTCATCGAACTGACACTGCCAGGCTGAAGTCAAGCCGATAAAGTAACCGGCTATCCAAAAGAATACATGATTGGATAGTCTCTCGGACAACGCCATCGCTTTCTTCATGGTCGCCAGTCCCTTTAGATAATCTTCCTCCACCCATAAGACATATGCACCTACTGCAGTATAAATGGCCGGTAGCATTTTTTCATAATTCATTGTTTCAGCCAGTTCAACGATGGGGCTCACGGCTTCCATCGCTTGTGATGGTTGTCCTAAATACAAATGGTAGCCTGCCAGTGCCGCACGGACATCAATGATCTTCTTCGATACAGCGTCGGTTTTTGGCATCCGCTCAAGGCAAAAGATAACGCTTTTCGAATGGTCGATGGCTTCTTTGTATGAAATCGATCGGACGGCTCTTTTTGCCGCCAGCTTAGCGTATTCTGCACCCTTTTCGTAAAGACCGCCGGCGATAAAGTGATCCACCAGCAAACCGTAATGTTCCTCTATGTTCTTCTCGTATATCTGTTCGATGGCTAGGCCGATTTTGGCATGTAAAGTTCTTTGTTTCTCCGGCAAGATGGCGTTGTACAATACTTCGCGGGTTAGAGCATGCTTAAACACATAAGTGGTATCCGGAAAGATGCCACGTTCATAGACAAGTTCCACATCTTTTAACAGGGACAAATTAACCAGCAGCTCACGTTCAGGCAAACCGGTGACCTGTTTAATCAATCCGTAGCTGAACTCTCTTTCAATTACAGCGCCGTTTCGAAGCACCCCCCGGGCTTCTTCAGGTAATGCATCCACCCGTGCCATAATCACATCCTGAATCGTAGAAGGGACCGCGACCGCATCCAACTCTTTTACCAAACGGTAGCGCCCTCTGTCTCTGGTGATAATTTTAAGTTCTTTAAGAGACTGCAAATATTCTTCAATAAAAAACGGAACCCCTTCGGCCCGTTGTAGCAGAAGATCGACCAGCGAGGGATCAATGGCATCTGTGGCCAGGATGCTTTTTATCATGTTCAGGATTTGTCGGTTGGTGAGCCGCAGCAGGTTGATCTGGTTGACGTAGGATTTTCCAGACAAATTGGCAACACCTTCTGGTCGATAGGTCAATATGAGAAGTACACGATGACCGGAAATGCTGCTGATCAGATCCTTGATCATCTCTTCCGAGCTTTTATCCATCCAGTGCAAATCCTCGATCGCCAGCACCAGCGGCCTTATGGCGGATCCTTTTAAAACGAGAAGCTTGACAGCTTCAAAAATACGATCTTTCTTTGTTTCAGGGCTCAGGGGGATATCATCAATGCCGCTATCCTTTACAGACAAGACCTCAAGAAGATATGGCAGCGTCAGGTTCTCATCAGCCTCATAGGCTTTCAGACCTGCTTTCACCTTTTTCCTGGCCGCTTCACTTGACTCATCATCTGTAATGGCAAATTCGGATTTGAGAATATCAGCCACCGGGTGATAGGGAAGCGTTCTGCTGTATGAAAAGCAGCGTCCCTCGAAAAAGGTGGCATCTTCATTGAGAATAAGCTTTCTAAACTCATAAAGCAGCCGGGATTTACCCATGCCTGCCTCAGCAACCATCAGTACAGTTTGGCCGCTTCCCTCCCTGGCACGATCAAAGCTGTCCATCAAAAGCTCTAACTCACGCCCTCTGCCGATAAAGGGCGTCAAACCGCTCTCGGCGTTGACATCGAATCGTGTTCTTCTCATGCTGGGCGATACCACACGGTACACGGCCACCGGCTGATTCTTGCCTTTGACTGTTCTCTGCCCCTGGGATTCAAAGCGGAACAAGCCTTCGGTTAATTTAAAGGTATTCTCAGAGGTATAGGTTGTACCAGGTGCTGCCAGACTTTCTATTCTGGAAGCCAGATTAACCGTATCGCCGACCGCTTTAAACTCCATGTGAAGATCATTTCCCAAGGTTCCTACGACCACAGAACCTGTATGAATTCCAATTCGCATTCTCAATGGACTGATCGTTTTTTTCTCGTTTTTCAAAGTTTCATCGAATTTCGCCATTTCTCGATGAATAGCCAGGGAAGAACGAATCGCTCGTTGAGGCGCATCCTCCAATGCAATGGGGGCACCAAAAAAGGCTAATATTCCATCACCCGTCATTTCATTTACAGTTCCCCCATAGTCATGAACCTTATGAATAAGTATTTCATAGACCTTGTCCATGATAACATAGGCATCTTCCGGGCCGAGTTTTTCAGAAAGCCTAGTAAAACCTTCCATATCACAGAACATCACGGTGACCTGCTTGCGCTCACCTTCAATTCTGTCTCTTTGAGCCAAAATCTTTTCGGTTAAACCTTTGGGAAGATATTTTTGGATTTTGTCTAATTTCTCATCAAAGGAAAGATCTTTAGGAAGAGGTTCTGAAGATATGGTGAGATTGTGGCCGCACTCACCACAGAATTTAAAACCTGGTGAATTGCTGAACCCGCATTTAGAGCAAATTGTTTCTAACTTATTGCCACATTCAACACAGAATTTCATACCTTCCGGGTTATCAAACTGACACTTTGGGCATTGCATTTTTTGCCCTCCACCAATGGTTAAGCAGTTTGAATGATTTTGAAGAAATATAAGCCGGTAAAAATTAAAATATCCTAATTATGGCTTTATGTCAAATCTGGCAGTTACCCGATATACTCTGTCTGGAAAGAAAAATGGATTTTGTAGTTATGCTATATCAAAACCAATCATCATTTTGTTGCGTTTTAATTGAAATTTCCCATAAGAATTGGGTTTTAAAAAAACGGTGCAAAAATGTTACATCTCAAGAAATTGCCAGGCTTACCCTGGGAATATCGGTGGGATTATTGGTTTATAGTTGATTATAGGTGATACAAAAAAATCGTATGTCACGCAAAGTCCGCCCAGCCATTCATATAGTGCGGCATCATATTAAGCCAGGCGGCACCTGCACATTGCCGGGCAGTTAAAGATAAAATCTTCAACTGCCCGGCAAGCAATCATTTTATTTGCAACTCATTTTTTTTATGCTGCTTTTTCTCACACCAAGCTTGCCTTGTCAAGTTGGCTGTATCGCCTTCTTGACACCTTGACTTCATTTTACTATACAGTTTTAACCGATTGCCGTAAAATGAAATCATTATAGCTGTGAAACCCATTGCCCCAAGGAAAAAGCGATGAAAAACCTTATATATACTGTTTTGTTTATTTTGATTTTCAGCCAGGTGGCTGTTGCCGACGATAAAAAGGAGGCTGAGAAAGCATTAAAAGACAAGCTGGAATCAGTCATTGTTGTGCTGGAAAAAAAGGATATGGATCAGCAGGTGAAAAAAAAGGAAATTGTTGAAATTGTAACCCCCATTTTCAACTTTTCATTAATGTCCAAGCTGACTCTGGGTAAAAAACACTGGCCGAGCCTGACCAAAGATCAGCAAGGAAAATTTACCGAACTTTTTACCCAACGCCTGAAAGATTCATACCTTGACAAAATGCTGCTGTATACCGACGAAAAGATCGAGTATGAGGCACCTGTTCAAGCCGGAAAAAAAGTACAAATTCCAACCATACTGACATCAAAAGACAATAAAATATCAATGCGTTACAAACTTTATAAATCAAAGCAAAGCTGGAAGATTTACGATATTGAAATCCAGGGTGTCAGCCTCATATCCACCTACCGGTCTCAGTTTGACGAAATCCTGAGAAAAAAAACGGTGGATGACCTTCTTGTAAAACTGGAAAAGCCCGAAAAGAAATAAAGAGAAATACATAGCTCATAGTAAAAAGCTGCTATATACCACTTTGCGGCACCGTAACCGAAAATAACTTGTCTGTCGTATCAAGGGGTTATGATTTAGTTGTTTGAATGTAAAATATCGAACAAGAAATTTCGAATGATGAAGGGTGGAATCGCTACGCTCTACCTGGCAAATATTAAAAATGATAGAATACCTTACTTCGACATTCAATATTCCTTGTTCGATATTCTGCAGTTCAAAACAAACTTGGAAGCTTGTTTTTTATCGATAATAACTTATCAATCATATCTATGGGTTATGATTTAGTTGTTTGAAAGATATGCCCTACGGAACCGCAGGCCAAACAGGATTTAAACATTTAACTATGAGTTGTCAGTTAATAAATTACAGTGTCATTTATTCAAATGATTAAATTTCATTCCATACCCACATGGTTTTTCGATAAACTCATTCTTGAATATCCCAAACTGGTCATTATCTGTTTTCTTGTTATGACCTCTTTCCTCGGCTACAAAACAAAGGATTTCAAGCTCGATGCTTCAGCGGAAACCCTGATGTTGGAAGACGATGAAGACCTTCGTTATTCGCGCCTGATCAATTCACGCTATGGTGAAAACGACTTTTTATTTGTGACCTATACGCCTGAAGATGACCTGTTCTCGGAAAAATCCCTGGCAAAGCTTAAACAGCTTAGAAACGAATTACGGAAGCTAAAATCGGTATCCTCTGTGGTGTCCATACTCGATGTCCCCCTGCTGGAAAGCCCGCCGGTGCCGATCAAGGAGCTGGCCACCAGTGTCCAGACATTGGAATCACCCACGGTTGATAAAAAACTGGCCAAAATCGAGCTCAGCCAAAGTCCCATTTACCAAAATTCGCTTATCAGCCCGGATCTTAAAACAGCCAACCTCCAGGTTAACTTTCCCATTGATGAAACCTGGCGCGATTTGTTGACTCGCCGCAATCGGCTTCGGGGAAAACAGGCCAACGGTCCACTGTCAGATACCGAGAAGGCTGAATTGGAAAAAGCCTCCCGGCAGTTTCAAGCCCACCGGGACCTGATGAGAGAAAGCCGGCATAAGGATATTGCCGAAATCCGCGCAATCATGGTTAAATACCGTCAGGACGCCAGGCTTTTCCTGGGGGGCGTGAGCATGATTGCAGATGATATGGTTAGTTTTATCAAAAATGATCTTAAGATATTCGGTATCGGGGTGTTCTTTTTTTTGATTGTCACTCTAAGTATTATTTTCCGAAAATTGCGCTGGGTCATGTTGCCCATGCTCTGCTGTGGTTTTTCCGCCATTTCGATGATCGGACTCCTGGGCCTGTTCGACTGGGAAGTGACGGTAATATCCTCTAATTTTATATCGCTGCAGCTCATTATTACCATGGCGGTAACAATTCATCTCATCGTGCGTTACCGGGAACTTTCACAAAAGAACCCTGATGCCGACCAGCGAAAGCTTGTGCTGGATACTGTCCGTTTGAAGCTAAAGCCCTGCCTTTATGCCGGGCTGACCACCATTGCCGGCTTTGGTTCACTTTTGCTGTGCAATATCCTGCCGGTCATCACTTTTGGCTGGATGATGATTGCCGGTATTACCGTCTCTTTATTTGTCACCTTTATGCTTTTTCCTGCCTCGGTCATGCTGCTGGACAAAGAAAAAGTCAAACCCAAATCGGATGTAAAATTCTCGCTCACTTCGATTCTGGCAAAATTTACCGAAGGGCACGGCTCTCTGATTATGGTAATCAGCGTGATTGCCTTTGTGATCAGCGCCATGGGAATTGCAAAACTGGTGGTGGAAAACAGCTTTATCGATTATTTTAAGCATACCACCGAAATCTACCAGGGCATGAAGGTCATTGATCAAAAACTCGGCGGCACCACCCCACTGGATGTGATTGTGGAAATTGAAAAGCCTAAAACCGATTTGACGCCGGATGCTTCCCCAGCCCCATCAAAAAAAGAGACGGCAAATACCGATGAATTTGCCGAATTCGACGAATTCGATAAAGCCGTAGACGATGATAAGTACTGGTTTACTTCTGAAAAGATGGACCAGGTGAAGAAAATTCATGATTATCTTGACGATCTTCCGGAAACCGGTAAGGTCATGTCCCTGGGAACGATGATGCAGATTGCCGAAAAGCTGAACAACGGTAAGCCTCTGGACAATTTTACACTGGCATTGCTGTATAGTGAGCTGCCTGAGGAATTTAAAAATATCGTGCTTAAGCCTTATGTGTCGGTGGAGAATGACCAGGTTCGTTTCTCAATCCGCATCATTGACTCAGAAAAATCTTTAAAACGAAACGAGCTGTTAAAGCGGATATATCATGATCTGACCGGCAAACTTGAATTAAAAAAAGAAAATGTTCATTTAACCGGAATGATGGTGCTGTATAACAACATGCTGCAAAGCCTGTTTGATTCTCAGATCCTGACCCTGGGAATAACCGTGCTGGCGCTGATGGGTATGTTTTTGATCCTGTTCAGATCAATCAAAATAGCGTTGATCGCCATTTTCCCCAACCTGCTTTCCATTGGCGTGGTGCTGGGGTTTATGGGCTGGCTGAAGATTCCCCTTGACATGATGACCATTACCATTGCGGCGATAAGTGTCGGCATTGCGGTGGATGATACCATTCACTATATCCACCGGTTCAAACAGGAGTTTAAGCTCGATCAAAATTACCTGAAAGCGGTTCACCGCTCTCACGGAAGCATCGGCTACGCCATGTACTACACGTCACTGACGATCATTATCGGATTTTCCATTCTGGTTCTGTCTAATTTTATCCCCAGTATTTATTTCGGTCTGCTTACAGGGCTTGCCATGCTCATTGCCCTGATTGCCGCCCTGACCCTGCTTCCACAACTGATCGTCCTTATAAAACCCTTTGGCCCGGAACCGATAGAAGAATAGGGTCTCTTTAATACAGGCAACAAAATCTGATGGCGCCGTAAGACGTCTTATATCCAAGGCGTAGCGGTTTTTCAGGGACGAGACTATACATATCGTATGTCGAGTTCCTGAAAAATCGCTACAACGCAGTAGATGAGATGTTTTACGGCGCCATCAGTGTTTGAAACTTCTCTGCCCGGTATACACCATGGTAACGCCGGCTTCGTTACATGCTTCGATGGACTGGTAGTCGTTTCCTGAACCTCCCGGCTGGATGACTGAGGTAACGCCCTCTTTTATTCCCACATCCACGCCGTCCCGGAAAGGAAAGAATGCATCGCTGACCATGGCCGCCCCGATCAAGCCGCCCTTTTCTTGGGCCACCTTTGAATCGATGTCTTCCTTTTTTTCTTTATCTGTCAATTCGTTATAGGGAATGGCATGCATTTCAAAGCAGTAACGATCCGCAAGCTTTCGGTATGCTTTGTCCCGGGCAATCTCGGCGACCCCTACCCTGTCCTGCTCTCCTGTTCCTATTCCAACAGTTACCTGGTCTTTGACATAAATAACGGAGTTTGACGTAATTCCCGACTCAACCAGCCAGCCGAAAATTAAATCATCATATTCCTGCTGGGTGGGCTCCCTTTCAATTGTATATGTTTTGCCCTTATATTCACACTCGGCAAGGCTCAAGTCGCCTTTATCCCTGGCCTTGGGAACAAATGACCACTGGGCAATCACCCCACCGTCTATTAGGCTTTTAAATTCCACGCACCTTTGGCCCACAAAGTTTTGCAGCCTGTTTATATTGTCAATCCGAACAATTCTTAAGTTTTTCTTCCTGGCAAAAATATCCATCACGCCTTCTTCAAAATCAGGCGCTACCACCACTTCAGCATACTGCTTGGAAATTTCTTCCGCCGTTTCCCGGTCAACCGGCCTGTTAAGGGCGATACATCCGCCGAATGCGGCTATTCTGTCCGCCATATTGGCCTTGGCATAGGCCTCAGCCAAAGAATCCGACCTGGCTACCCCGCAGGGGTTGTTGTGCTTAACAATAACCACTGTGGGTCGGTCCACAAAATACCTGAGGATGTTCAGGGCATTATCGGCATCGGTTAAATTGGTTTTGCCGGGATGTTTGCCGGATTGCAGCAACTCAATATCTGAAGCCAGAAACCGGCCCGGTTGAATGGTTTCAGTCTGGCCCAAAACCAGGTTGCCGTTTACCAGCCTGAAAAGGGCCGCTTCCTGGCCCGGATTTTCGCCGTATCTCAGTCCCTTGTTTATGTTATCTACGGTCCAGACCACTTTTTCGTAAAAAAGTGTCTGCCGGTGATCGCCGTCAATAAAGCTTACTTCCATATTTGGTGGAAAGTGGTCATCCATAATGGTTTTGTACATTTTTTTCAGATCTTCAGCCATTTTTTTCTCCTTGTTTTTTATTCATTGGGATAACATTCCGCTACGATGTGCCGGACATACGGAGCCGGCAATAACATCAACGGCTTGATCAGATAATATCTTCCCCGGGAATGAATTTCAGGCCAGTAACCGGCAAAACAAGTTGTCCAACACCCATTTCTCCAAGCGCTGCTAACGCCCGTGTTCGGATTCTTTTATTTCATCTTCCGCTTCGTCTTCTGCTTTTTCCAGTGCAACAATTTGCCTGGCACGCCTCTTCCTGGCGATCACATATGAAATGCTGATTGCCAGCAATACCATCATAGGCAGAAACAGTTCCACCATAGCCAGGCGCCCTTCGGCTTTGGCAGGTGCAACAGATTCAAGTTTCTGCTGCACCTCTTCTTTTCCACCCGATCGACTATGGAGTGTCAAAGCTGCCGCACCCAGGTATATCACTACAAAAACAACTGCCAGGACACAAAGTCGTTTTTCCATCTTACTCAACATCTTTGACTCCCATCAGAGGATAATCAGATTATTTGGCGCCTCTGGATCTTAACAACTTAATGACGGCCTGGCGCTCCTTTTTCTGGGCCGGTTTTTCGGGCCGGCGGGGTTTGGTTAGGGCTGAGCTTAAGGCTGTTTGACCATCCGTACTCCTTGCGTTCACATTTGCCCCCTGGTCCAGGAAGAACCGGAGCGGTTCAAGCCAGCCTTTTTTAGCGTAATACATGATCACGGTGGTTTTTTTCTTGCTGGAATAAGAATCAGGGCTGGCCCCTTTTGCAAACAGAAGCTTCAGCAACTTTTTGGCTTCGGGTTTCAGTTTGCGCTTTTTGGTCTTGAAAGCAAGCTTCCAGATGGGTGTTTTATCATCAATGGAAATACCCGCATTCACCAGGACAGGAACCATCTTTGTCCAGTGCTTACTGTTGCTCATGCCAACAGATAGGGCGTTATCTCCCCGTTGGGTCCGGTAATTTAGATTTGCACCCCGGGAGATAAGCATTTTTACCATGTCGGGAGTGCCTATATTGGAGGCCTGCATAAGGATCGTCTTGCCGTAGAGTATGGAGTCTATATTCATGCCCCTGTCAAGTTCAACCTCCACTGCGGCAATGTCATTGGCATTAATGGCCTTATTGATTATTCTGGCCTCTTCCCGGGAAAGTTTCAGGCCGGAAGGTTTGCCACGTGAGGTTTTAGAAACAGATTTACCGGCCGGCCTCGAGGATTTTGTACGAACAATTTTACGGGCTTTTTTGGTTACGGCCGCTTTTTTCGGGGCCGGTTGTTCGATCCTGACTTTAACCCCGCCCTTTTTGGCAACTTTGAAATCAACAGTCTTAATACCTTTATCCATGGGGTATTCCCAGGTCTTGGTCTGCCCGTTTTTCAGCACCACCACAGCCTGGTCTATCTTGTCCTTGTAGTTGTTGTCTTTGTAAAAGCTAACCTTCACTTTGGACTCAGAGGCGTCCTGGCTGTCACCGGCAATCTTAAGGCGCAATGGCCGCCCGGATTTCAAAAAAACTCCCTTTACTGAATCTCTGATACCGGTTAGGATAAAAAAAGATTGTATTTTATCTTTGGCAAAGGAAGATTCTTCAACCATGATTTCAGCAATGATTTTGCCTTTATTGACTTTTACCGAAACCTCATCGGCCCTGTTTTGCATCCCCAAAAGGGGTTTAATTCTACGTCCTTTTCCCTTCAGGGAATAGGTTTTTTTGATGTCCATTTTTACCGGCCGGTTCTTTCTAAAGGCGGAGATAGTAAAAACAGACTCTTCTTTAGTCAGGTTGTATATTTTGAACCGAACCGATCTTTTAGAATCGACCTTGACCCTGATTTCGCCACCCGGACCGATACGCCTGGCCCAGGGAGCACTGCCCTTGACCGAACCGGTAGTTACATTCAGAGCTGCTTCCTCGCGTTCCCGCTTCTTTCTGGGGTCTTCCTTTTTGGCGTATCCGGCCGGAACCCTTAGCAGGGCATTGTCCACCGCACCTTCTTTGATGTTTTTCAACTGGAGAAAAGACTTCTTTTTATCGGGTAGGGTTATTTTAAGCACAAAGCCAAGCTTGATGGACTTCCACACGGTCATCAATTCCTTGCCCTGGGACTCATATTTCATCTTTTTACATTTAAAACCGCTGACTATCTCGTCACCGAGAAGTACTTTTTTATGCTTCTGCTCCATGTATCTGGCACTTTGCAAAGGATCGTTCATCAAACTCACCATGCCCTGGCTGGGGGTTTCCATATAGTTCTTTTCAGCAGGATCGACAACGATTGTCAGGTTGGCCTTCTGGTCAACAATAATAAACATCCGCCGTTTTTTATTATCCTGTTGTTCCAGACGATACTTTTCACCCTTAACAAATATCTTGCCGGTCAAATCCGTGCCGTGAAGTCTCTGGTTGACGTCTGCGCTAAACTCAACAGCCGAGGCCGAAGCGAACCAAAAGAAAATAGCGATAAATACAACCAATCCTGCAAACCGTTTGGGAAAACTTTTCCTGAGCATGTCTACCTCCTTTGAGCACTTTGAAAGTGATTTCGATAACAACTTGTTTTTAAACAGAAAATTTAAATGTGTTTGAACTTCAATTTCACTGTGACATGCAAATGATGCCGATAACGGTTAAAATTTATATCGGATGGCAGGGCAATTTGTCAACTCATACGACAGATAAATGCGGCACCTGAAATCTGTATGAAAATTGATGGAAAACTGTTTTTTATAATATTTCCCATAAATTTTCATGCCCAACCGGGCATAACGCTTCATGAAACCTAAGGTTCGACCGGGGAATCGCCTATTGGCCCGTTACCAGACTTAACATATGAGATCGGTAACTTACACGCCCCCTATCTTCTCAGCTAAACCCATACAGACAGAGACGATCAACGCCGCCGTGGGATTCTGGCCCCTGGGGCTGGCTCAAATCTAATCTCAGTCCGCCTCAGGCGGACCGTACCTTCATTTCTACATAAGATTGTTATGTCTGGTAACGGGCCAATAGGCGATTCCCCGGCCGAACCGAACTAAGACTGATAAAAAAATGTTTGTTTCTAATGAATATGTTCCCTCAACTTCTTTCCCTGGGAAACTTCAAAGTAAACCGATCAGCACAACTTTTGACATTGTAAATACTTCTTCCCATTCAAGCTAAAGTTTTTCCCTCCAAGCTTTTTTACTTCGAACGATCTTTTTTTGAACCGTGGCCCATGTTTTGGTGGTTAGAAAAGACTCTCCAAAGCGTTTAACCATCTGTTGGAACATAGTGTAGGGAACCGTGAACGAAAGCTCATCGGTTTTGAAATACTTCCTGGCGGACGGATCCCAGCCGCCAACCACCGCTTTGTTTTCGCCGCGGGCCAGATAATGCAATGGCCAGACAGCGAGGCTGCCGCATCCGGCGCTCCACGGAGAAGCCACCACTTCAGGATCATTGGTGACAAAGGTAGCAAGCTGGTGAAGACCGCAAAGGGATTCCGGTCTGGAGAAAAACATGACCAGTTCGGGTTCCTGGTAGTCTGCAAAAAGACTTAACGGTTTTATCACACAATATTTTCCGGGCGCAGATCTTGGATCTACATATTCAAACATGCGTCTCAGTTCATCCGGTGAATCACAGTAAAGTTCACCTTCCATCCGGCCGGGTATCCCGGTGGAAACATAATGGATGATGGTTTCGTTTTGAGGCTTCATGAATCCGAGCCAAAACGCACAACCCGGACAACCAAATTGCCGGGAGCTGAAATAAGCCGACGTTTTCTTCTTTCGGGCCCGCCAGATATGTCCAATGGCGCAGGAAAAGTTACTGAACATGGCCTGCCAATCAATTTCGTTTTTTTGTTCTTTTTCACGGGTGGGGAGGTCCATTGGCTTCGGGGAAAAACCTTTGACCGGCTTTTCATCCGTATAAAAAAGCCCCATCGGTTCTTCATCAAGGCCCAGGATTTCAAGAAAATCGGGTAGCGATTTTAGTATATGGGTGTCCATTTTACCCTCCTGAATATCTATTAAAACTTGATAGTTAAATTGAGGCCTTTGCAAAACGGCACTTTTTGTCCGATTTCTGTGTCAGACTCAAATTTCAATCCTAAAAATATTCAATATATTCCTGTGGTTGAAATTTTCGCCTTTCTTGAACTCGAATAAAAATTACAATTTTTCAAAGGTCTCAAATTTTTTGATATAGGCAATTTTTACTGCTAAGAGCGAACTGTTGAACTCTGCCAGCACCGAAGGGGAGCCAGCGATGTAGGCCGTCGGGAGGACCTGTTCTGTAAAACTATTCATAATGGGTCCACATACGAATAATTTTTACAATTTTTTCTTCGTTGATGATCTGATAGACTATCCGATGCTGAATATTTATTCGACGCGAATATGCACCTGCTAAATCACCTAATAATTTTTCAAAAGGAGGTGGAGCTTGATATGGGTTTTCACGAAGAATATTTATTAATGTTTCAGCTTTTTGCTTTAGACCGGAAGCGGATATTTTTTTTGCATCTTTTTGAGCTTGTTTTGTAAAAACAACTCGCCAGTTCACCACTCAATTTCCTCTTTGCAATCCTCAATTGGAGTTAACAAACCATCCTGAATAGATTCTCGCATTCCTGGTAAATTTAGTAAATACATAGTTTCTTGAATGGCACGCCAGTCATTTTCCGAAATAAGAACTGCGTTTCCTCGTTTACCGGTGATTACGATTGGCTCGTGTGTCATTGACGTCTCATCTATAAGTCTGTATAATTTTGTCCTTGCTTCAGTTGCAGATAATGTTGGCATGATACACCTCTATGGTTTTTCTGATAATGTACGTCATTACGTACGTATTGTCAAGCTTTTATTTCATCCAAAATGAGATATTGATTCGCTGAAAAAGAATTTCAGCTTTAAGAAAAGAGGAATCCATATAATATCTGTAAGTTACAATTTTGGATCACGCATCTATTTTCTTGACTTGGATGAGTTTTTTTGTCTATAAAAAACCAGTCTCATTGATCAGGCGCCACACCTTGACCACGAACATACTATTCTCTTACCCAATTCTAAACTTGCTCTGATACTCCATTTAGCAGATCCTTGACTTTATAAAATAAAAAAAGGTCACCGGCTTTCAAACCATAAACCTCATTAGTTGGCAAAGAGAAGAAGCCAATAGGCTCGGCATTGATTTTGAAAAAAGAGCAGATGCTGCGAATGCGTTTACAAAATAGTTATAATACTGTTTAACCTGGCAGGCAATTTTACTTCCCGGATATAAGGCAAAAAATGCCGGGTTTTTACTCACTGTTAATTTTAACCGATCCATCACCTATTATGGATAAAACTGTATTGGACAGAAGATCTTTCCTGAAGGCGTCCGCTCTGTTTGGATCTAAGTTCCTGCTAGGAGCAACAGGTCTTGCTTCACTGACCAACTGTGGTTCACGCTCCGATTGGAGAAGTATTCAGTATCCCAAAATCCTCTTAGATAATTTTCGCCTCTTTAACGGATTGAATTACAGTCTTCAAAATGGTCAAATTGTTTTGATAGAAGGCGACAAAATTATTGGAATTGAAAGAAAAGGAGATCTGAATCAGTACAAAGGTTTCCGGCATTTTGATCTGAACGGTTGGACTTTGCTACCAGGCCTTATCGACAACCATGTTCATATAACCTCCCCATTCACCACCACGGGCAACCTAAACGTTTTATTGCAAAAAGATGAACAATTTGAACTCAATTTCAAAAATTGTGTGATGAGCGGGGTCACCACCGTTCGTGACGTTGGTGGTTTTCCCGGAATGATTAGAAAATTCACCGAAAGAGCTGATAAAAATCAAATTCCCGGACCCAGGGTAATCAGTTCCCTGTCGATGATTGCAGCAAGAGAGGGAACGCAACTGGGATGGCCTATGTATGCCCCTTATATTGAAGATCCGACATTGAAACGAATCATGGGCGGTAATTTTGCTGAACGGCCGACAACAGTGGAACAAATCAATGAGGTATGTGAAGAAATGGTGAGGCTGGGCGCCGTATGGTTGAAAACGCTTCACCAGGATCAAAGCTTTCATCACCAGGCGTGTAGACTGCCCAATCATACCGATGACGGGTATAAGGCCATACTAGAGAAAGGTAGAAAACACGGCATCAGATGTGCCATGCATGCGATGTTTGTCAGCGGATTTAACAAAGGTGTGGACCTTGGGTATCATACCCTTGAACATACACCCATGGATGCAATCATCACTGACGGGTATGCCGACAGGTTCGCCAAAAATGATGCGGCCATTATACCCACCATCAGGATATTCGAAGATTTTCTTATAGCCAGAAAGCTGATGAAATTGATAGAGGCACGGGGCCAGGAATACCTTTCACCTGAAGCTCTTAAGCAAGTCACCGCGTCGCTTAAGAAAATTCTTGCCGTCGACCAAGGCGATTTGAGTGATGAGGACCGGCGCAGCCTGCGGGTGGACCCTTTGTATTTCAAAGACATGTTTCCCAATGTGATTAAGAATATCGCAAAACTCAAGAGCGCAGGGGCGAAGATAGGTATAGGAACGGATAGCGGTTCTACCATCAGCTTGTTCGGTTTATTTAGCGACGAATTGAAATACATGGCCTCAGCCGGAATCTCCAATTTTGAAACCCTTCGAATGGCCACCGTTGAAAATGCCGACATTCTCAATATGCAGGATAGAATTGGAACCATTGAAAAAGGAAAATGGGCCGACCTCATCGCCATCGAAGGCGATCCGCTGGCAGACCTTGACTCGATGAATAATGTCCGCATGGTTATGAAAGGAGGGGCATTCATCAAAAGTGAGGGTATTGCCGGTTTAGGTGTTTGAGAAAGGCCATAATTGTCCCCTCACAATCGTTGCCGAACCCCTCGATTGCAATTGACAATACGTAAGAATTAATATAAATATATTAAAATTATTCCTGATTTTGCTGTTCAAGCTGACCTGAACCGGTCCTCCAATTACAGAATCGAACCTGGCTTCTCGTCTGGTTTTTGTGCTCCTTCAGATATTACTGTTACTGAATTCCTTTCTTTAACATCTTTGAAAAATGGAGATGTCGTTGTGTTAGAGGAATGCTTTAAGGGTAAAATGGTTGCTATCCGCAAGGATATCTTTCACCCGGCACCCTGTATTCTGGTAACCAGGTAGTCAACAACAGCAAGGTGGCTCAAATGGAAACCTTTTCTAAAAATGAACGCCGAAGCGGTAAAGATAGGCGTTCAGGCAAAGATCGTAGACAGTACAGTAACCCCTATAATCACCAAGAAAGACGAATAGAGCAAGAACGAAGATTAATGCATTGCAGAAGATCTCAAATAATGTGTGACGGACATTTTCATTAATAGGCTCAGGTTAAATACGACCCTCCGTTACCCCATCTCCTTTAACGATACCATGTAGTGTATTTCAATTCGGTTTTTGAAACATAAATTCAAAACCGAAGCGAACTATCCCAACTACTATAAAAGTATAGGTAATCAGATTATAGCTGTAAACAGGCGACCTTGGGAAATCCTAAAACAGCTTGCTGCCTATTTTTGCATTTACCGCCGGCGATACAAAGGTGGCTTCACCACTCTCCGCCTTGGGGTATTGAACTCCTAAAATAAGAACCTCGGATTTGATAGGGCCCATTTGTCTGGGCTCAAAATTCAATACACCCAGCACAAGCCTGTCTTTCACTTCCTCAGGGGAGTGCATGGTAAAACGACCGTAGCTTATCCGGTTTCCAAATTTCCCGAAGTCTATGGTCATCTTATAGGTTGGCTTATGTGTTCTTGTTTCAAAACTAACGTCTATGACCCTACCCACCCGAATATCGAGTTTGTCGAATGTTTTTTCGAAAGATACAATTGGTTTTGTATGTTTTGCCATTTATAGCTCCTTTCTACAATCCGTCCAGCTATCTCCCAACGTATGTCAACAGTTCTGAAATCTCAACTGCTGTGGAAATTAACCGCTTGGATAATGACACGTTGAGTATTTTTACAGATAAAATGTCTTTCATTTCTTTACAGCCACACCAAACAATACCCAAGTCGATGTAGCAATAAAGGCGGCGATTGCTAAAGCGACTGCTGAATTGACAGCGCTGGGCAGACAGGCTGCTTGTCAGAGCAAAAGTTGGCAAATACCGACTTCCTGTACGTAAAATCCTGTCTTGACAGCAAAGAAGCCATACGGTATCTTGATTTCATTCATTTGTATTATAATGAAATCTTCCGTTTAGTTTTAACCCTCGCTACTTATTGATATTCAACCGATTGTAGTGCACAACCTTAACTTTTCCCTTACTTTTGATCCAAAAAGGGATGCTTTATCATTTATCATATTTTTTTTAACCCTTGGAATGGCTAACACTTATTTCATAAGGAGGAAATCATGAAAAAGCAAATTCTTATTTTATTGTGTGTATTTGTGCTCTCGGCCGCCTTATGTCCAGGCATCAGTTCTGCCAAAGGTCAAAAAAATGCTGTTAATGCAGGAGGATGGGGCATTTTAGGACTTGATCTGGATGCCTTTGTTCGAGCCGCTGAATTTGAAACACTATTGACCAATAACCTATCGATTCTCGGTCGTGTTTCTGCCCTTGATTATGAGTATGATGAAACTGGTTATGAAGAAGACGGTGAGGGAATCGGCCTGGGAGCAGGCGTTCGTTATTACTTTTCCGGTTCGGGCTTGGATGGATTCTATCTGGGCGGCTCTTTAGAATTCTGGGACGTTGAATATGACTTCGAAGAATACAATTCTATTTTTGGCGAAGGTGACCTCAAGGCCGTAAATGTCAGCGCTGAAGCCGGTTACCGGTTTATGTTCAATAAAAATATGGGTATTGTCCCCAATGCCAGACTGGGAAATTTTTTCACTTTTGACGAAGACTGCACCCTCAATTCTGGTGTGCCTTGTAGTAATGATAGTGAGCTCGGAATTTACCTGGTTCTTGGCGTTCTTTTCACCTTTTCGTTCTAGCGATTATGGGGCATGAGAAAAAAGGGATAATGATATGTACACCTAACTGAAAAGGGGTTGGTATTTATCTCCCAACCCCAAAATATTTTCATATGGTGTTATATGGTTATCACAAGAAGATAAGGGCTTCAAAATTTTGTGATTACCCCAATCTGTACGTGACAAATTGATAGTTGCTATCTAACTGTTAATAAATAGGCATTTATCAATCAATAAAAAAAGAGTTCTCCTGTGGGTGGTATATAAAAAATCAAATTCTTATTGTGGATCTTTTTCCATTGCGCTTTTTTCAATCTGCAATCGAGTTTAGCCTGTTCGCATTCAACCGGATCACCTTCCCAGGTAAGCAGTCAAGCCACAAACCGGTCACTATTTTAGTCGATCATCTTTACCCGATCTTGGCAGTTGAAAAGGACGCTTATCACATGTTTTAAATATGCCTGTTTTTATGGGATATCCTCAATCATCAGTCTGGTTTTTCTTGACACTAAATGCTGACCTATAATATCTAAATTTTAATATTGTGCTCATATAAAGCCCAATCTCGCTCCAATAATTGCTTTTGCTTAACCATTTTTGGCTCTTGCTACCTATCATTGAATTGATGCTCAACTTCTAAATACTCTACCCTATATAACATACTGGCTTTTCTCAAATTTAATCTATCAATTTAGGTAAAGATTAATATGGAGAATCCCCTCAAAATCTGCATGCCTTGCTCCTGGTAGGCTATAGATGCTCTATCAGGAACTAAAAAATTCATCTCTTACCTAGTGTCCATCCACGGATATAACTATCCGTAATACATAAAAAAAGCGCATTTTGTAGTGGACTTTTTATTCTTTTTGCAGTATATGAAAAAGCGACAACAATTTGATATAACTACAAAAC
>JAXHVO010000008.1 GCA_034189135.1 Thermodesulfobacteriota bacterium
TTGGATTTTGGTCACAGAATCAGCGCTGTTACCTTTAATCCAAAAGGAGCATTTTTTAAATACTCAGCATAGCTTTTGCCATTCTCCCCAGCTTAGCTGGGGGTTTAGCTCTGTAATTATTAACCGTGATGCAGTCACGCCGGGGACCGTATACAGGGCTGGATATCCCTGAATTTTTCCAACTGGTGGAGGAAGTGTTCACCCCCGAAGAGGCAGAGGTAAACAATGCTCTTGGAAAGCAGCCGGAACCCCTTGAACAAATCGCGCAGAAATTAAACCGTGACCCAAAAGGACTTCGCCCCCTGCTTGAAGCCATGGCGGACAAGGGACTGTGTGCCACTTTTATCAAGAGCGGTGAACGTGTTTATAAAGGCTTACCGTTTATGCCCGGCATTTTCGAGTACCAGTTTATTGCGGGCAAAGACTCCACCCGATACCGCAAACTGGCTCGACTGATACATAATTACAAAAAAGCCTACAACTCATCCAAAGGCGTTGAAAAAATAACCTTTCCCGTCACGCGAGTCATCCCCGTGGAAAAAACCATCGATGCAGGCAACCGGGTCCATACTTATGACCAGGTCGCCACCTATATTCAAAAATATGATTCCATTGGCGTGGGTACCTGCTATTGCAGGCATGCCGCCAAGCTGTGTGGTGAAGATATTCATGATATGCCCATGGAGGTATGCATGTGGTTCGGTCAGGCCGCCGATTACATGGTGGAGCGTATCGGTGGAAGAAAAGTAAGCAAACACGAGGCCATGGCGCTGTTGGACCGGTCGGAAAAGGCCGGATTGATCCATATGAGCCGAAATACCACCGATGAAATTGATTTTTTATGCAATTGCGACCGTTGGCATTGTGAGGTCGTCACTCATGTTCTGAAGCAACCCAAGCCCGGATGGGTCTTTAACTCCGGTTACCAGCCCCGTTTCGACACGGACAGATGCGTCGCATGCGAAACCTGCCTTGACCGATGTCCGCCCCAGGCCCTTACCATGGGAGAAGATCAGCATCCGACTTTGGATACGGACAAATGTTTCGGTTGTGCGGTCTGTGCGACCGGCTGCCCTGAAGGGGCTATTTCAATGGAGGCTAAGCCCGAATTCCCACCACCGCCAAAAAATGTTAAAGAACTGGTGGCGGCCTTAAAGGACAGCCTCTCACACCGATAACAGCATATTGAATGTAATCAACAGTACACTTGAAGGAATAAAAAAATAACCGGAATAGATTATGACATCACCAGACAAAATAATTGAAATCGATCTCACTCAAAATAAGATCATGACTGAAGATTACACCGAGGCCACGGCTTGCAAGTACCTGGCAGGTTTCGGGTTCAATATCAACACTCTTTTCCGGCGATTAACGCAACCATTCAACCCTTTGGGCGCCGAAAATGTGCTGATAATAACCCGGGGGTTGCTTACAGGAACAGCGGCCCCCGCCTCTTCAAGGATACACCTGAGTGCGTTATCCCCTCTTTCCGGACTGATTGCCAGCTCAAATGTGGGAGGGTTTTTCGGTGCCAGGCTAAAAACGTTGGGCATCATGAGTCTGATCATCACTGGGAAAGCCCGCAATCCTGTTTATATCCGAATAAGCTCAAAAGGAGTTGAAATCGAAGATGCGGGACAACTCTGGGGGCTGGACACTCGGCAAACAGAATCGAAGATAAAATCCGATCTGGGAGATAATCGCGCCCAGATGCTGAGCATCGGTCCGGCTGGGGAAAATCAGGTTCTATTCGCCAGCGTTCTGGCCGGAAGAGACCATGCCGCCGGTCGAACCGGCTTAGGAGCTGTGTTGGGTTCCAAACATGTGAAGGCTTTGGTGGTCCAGGTTGAAAACAAACGGGAAAAAATGAATGGGGTTACGGCAAAAATTGTAAAACACTACATTAAAAATATGAAAACCAATGTGGGGCGATTTCATGATTACGCCACTTATGGCAGTGCGGGTGATGTACTCGAAACCAATCAGTGGGGATTGTTGGGAACCCATAATTACCGGCAGGGTCAGGTGCCCGGAGCTAAAGAGATCGACGGCCGGGGGCTGCAAAAATACGTAATTAAAAAGACCGGTTGCCACCGCTGTCCGGTACACTGCAAGGCAGAAATCAAAATCAGCGAGGGCAATTATAAGGATTTCCAGGGTGGGCGTCCCGAGTATGAAACTGTAATGAAGATGGGGCCGCTCTGCGGTCTTACCGACCCCCAGGCATTGTTATATTTGACCAATCTGTGCAACATTTTGGGCCTGGACACCATATCTACCGGTGGAGTCATTGCCTTCGCCATGGATCTGTTCGATCGTGGTATCATCACCCAGGAAGACACCGGAGGCCTAAAATTGCGCTGGGGTGATGCTGAAACTATGGAAACCCTCATTCAGCAGATTGCATCCTGTCGAGGCCTGGGGAAAATCTTGGCCGGTGGTGTTCGCCGGGCAGCCAAGACCTTTGGGAAAGAGGCTGAAAAATATGCCTATCACGTTAAAGGGGTCGAAATTTACGGAGCAGATCCGAGGGGGTTGATGGGAACGGCACTGTCCTACACCGTATCATTGCGAGGCGGCGATTTTACAAGTGTTTACCCGATACCGGAATACAGATACAGCCCCGAAAAGGCCAAAAGGGAGTTCGGAACCGAACAAGTGGTGAATTTCACCGCAACTGAAGGAAAAGGAGCGCTGGTAAAAAAATGTATGATTGTAAGTATGGTCATCGACTCCCTAGGCCTTTGCAAAGTTCCCGCCTTGGCCATATCAGCGAATTACGATCTGGTGCTTGAGTCTGAACTACTCAAAGCAATAACCGGTTTTGATATATCTGCCGAACAATTGTTCTTCATCGGCGAACGTTTGGTGAACATGGAAAAAATGTTTAACCTGCGTCACAGCTCTGATTTCCACGCCGATGTTCTACCCGATTTTTTTGTCCATCAGCCTGTTGCCGAGGGACCGGCCAAAGGCCTCCAGGTAAACCTTGAGCCCATGGTGCAGGATTTTTATCACTGTATGGGTTGGGACGATAGGGGAATTCCGACTTCTGAAACGTTGCGAAAGTTGGGTTTGGACTACAAATGAGGCCGGGCCGAACTGCCGTTATAGTGGTTGTCAAAAAAACGTTCCGTTATCGAAACGTTTTTTTCTACAACCACTTATACCGCAATTCCATATATCGGTACATATTTATGGCAAGCGGTATAAAGTTCAACCGGAATATGACCAAGCTCATCGATACCTTCCAAATTTTCTATAATGAAAAATAGAAACCACTGCCGATTGAAACAGCCATTTTTTCCTTTTGCGGAAAATCCGTTGAATTTTAAAAAAACCAAATCACATTCAGGACGGTTCTTCACCACAAAGCATTTTTAACCCTTGACACAGCGCAGTTGATAAGCGAAACCTGTATTGCATAACAAATTAAATGTTCCCGCCTGTTAGAGAATGACATTAAAGCTCATATTTCTACTTTTTACCCAATCATCAAACTTGATGGGCTCGTAAAAAGTAGCGCCGATGGCTAAGTAGAAAGTTCCATATACAAGGCGCAGTGGTTTTTCAGGGATGAGGCAATACATGTAGTATGCCGAATTCCTGAAAAAGTGCTGCAACGCAGTATATGGGACTTTCTACGACGCCATTAAATTTGATTAACCGTTTAAGGAGGATACTATGGCTTATGATCCTGAAATGGACAAGGTTCTAAAGAAATGGAAATGTGAACAAACCGGACTCGTTGTTTCCATCAACCGGTATGGCAGTGGAGAGGCAAAAGTTCAGATCGGCCCGAGGATTTTGCTTAAAAAAGACGGCAGTGAAAGAGCCCCTGTGAAAGCCGGCCGCCTTACCATTGAGGATTTGATGTGGTTTTACGACATTATCGATGAGGTAAAAGATGAACTGTCAGGCCTTGCCAAGCCGGAATGATAAAAATGATGGCATCGTCATTCCTGTAAAGGGAAAAAATTCACCGAATTTGGGTCCCGTGGCAGTAATGGTGAGCGCTCAGGCTGATCTGGGCTTATTTTGTCACCTGATCGATGTGGATGAAAGCAAATACAGGAATTTGCTTGTCAGCCGGTTATATGCTGAAAAGGCTGCTGAGGCTGGATTGGCGGTGGTGGGACCTTTTGTCGGCGCACCATATGCAGTCATGCTGCTTGAGACACTGATTGCCTGGGGAGCAAAGCAAATTATATTTTTCGGGTGGTGTGGAGCCATTTCCCGCCATGTTAAAATCGGAGATATTATTATTCCCACCGGTGCGATTGTTGACGAAGGGACCTCGAAGCATTACCACCAAAGCAAGGATGGAATATCCTTACCCTCTTCTTATATTCTTAAAAATACCAAACAAGCATTAACCCAAGCAGGGCTTGATTTTCACCAGGGTATGGTCTGGTCTACCGATGCCATTTACCGGGAAACCGGTGAAAAGGTAAAATATTATCAGGAAAAGGATGTTCTGGCCGTTGAAATGGAGCTGTCCGCTCTTTTTACGGTGGGAAAATTTCGCCATGTGCAAATGGGCGGCATTCTTGTGGTCTCTGATGAACTTTCAACTTTAACATGGCGGCCCGGGTTTAGAAACCAGCAATTTAAGGAAAGCCGCATGTCTGTGGCTAAAGCGATAATAGCAATATCTAACGTGTTAAATAAAGATAACTACTCAGGTGGATAGACTGAAGGTTGAAGGCTGAAGTGTATCGATCATTACGAGATGATTGATATACTTCAACCTTCAGTCTTCAACCTAAATACCTGAGCGGTTACAAATATAGAATCAAATGGAAAACATTGAAACTCTGGTTAAAACTTTAAAAGAATATAACGAGGCATACCGAAGCGGAAAACCGCTGGTGAGTGATCACGAATATGACCGCCTGGTTGAAAAGCTGAAAAAACTTGAACCCGATCATCCATTTCTGCAATTGGTGGAACCTGAAAAATTCAGTGGCAAAAGAGAAATCAGGCATCCAGCTCCCATGCTTTCAACCGAAAAAGCATACAGCAAAAACGAGCTGATGCGATTTATAAACAGGGTTGAAAAAGAAGCCGTTGAAATAGGTATTAAACAAGTAATATTTAAAGTCACTCCCAAACTTGACGGCCTGGCCGGGCGTGATGACGGAAAAATATTTGCCACCAGGGGAAACGGTGAAGTTGGCTACGACATCAGCAATGCCTTTAAAAAAGGGGTAATTCCTCTGGGTGGAAGGGGATTGGGTATCGGCGAAATTGTGATTGTTAAATCTTATTTTAATGAACATCTATCCGATCAATTTGAGCATCCCAGAAACATGGTGGTCGGAATTATTTCATCGGATACGCTGAATGAATTTGCCCAAAAAGCGCTTCAGGATAAAATGGTTGTTTTTGTTCCCTATGGCATGCTCCCAACCTGGGAAGGAAGTGGGAATGAGCTTCTAGAAAATACAGATAAAATTATAGCGAATCTTATATCAAGGACGGATTACCCCACAGATGGTGTGGTGGCAGAAATCACTGATGGTGAGGTTAAAAAATATATGGGAGCCACCGCTCACCATTACCGATGGCAGGTCGCTATTAAAAAGAAGGGAGACACCGCTGTTACGGTTGTTGAAGGAATCACCTGGCAGGTAGGAAGAACCGGGAATATAACCCCCGTTCTTGAAGTACGCCCGACGCGTCTTTCCGGAGCCACCATCAGGCGGGTGACCGCCCATCACGCGGGCCTATTGCAGAAAAGACATGTTGGCATCGGTTCTGAAATTGAAATTGTACGAAGCGGAGAGGTGATCCCAAAGCTCGATAAGGTCATCCAAAAATCAGATCGCCTCAGCATTCCTCAACAGTGCCCCTCCTGCGGGTATACCTTAGAATGGAATAAGGACTTTTTAAAATGCAACAATCCTTCCTGCAAAGCCAAAATCGAACAGGGTATCAGCCACTGGTTTAAAACCCTTGGCAATGCGGACTGGTTCGGCATAAAAACCATTCAAAAACTTGTAACTAATGGGTTTGACAGCCTTGAAAAGATCTATGCCATGGCAATTGATGATTTTATTGATATCGGTTTTGGACCGGTTCAGTCCAAAAATCTTGCAGAGGCGATTGATATAAGCATCAGTAAATCTGTGGAAGACTGGCGCTTTCTGGCTGCTTTCGGTGTTTCCGACCTTGGGCTGGGAGATAGCCGAAAGCTGCTTTCATACATCAGGCTGGAAGATCTTCTCAACGCAAAGGCTGAAGATATTGAGACCATACATGGCTTTGGATCCATCACCAGCCGGTCAATTTCAACCGGCATAGACAGGATAAAAGAGACTATCCATCATATGCTGTCTTTGGGTTTTAATCTGGAAAAAAGCGTTCTTGAAACCGATAAAAATATTTCCCATAATTTCTTTTTTGGTAAAAGAATCCTGTTCACCGGAAAAATGAAACAGGGCACCAGGGAATCCATGCAGGCAGCCGCCCGAAGACAAGGCGCAATGGTACAAAGTGCTGTTAGTAAAAATACGGAATATCTGATATGCGGAGAAAACCCGGGCCGGCAAAAAATTGCCAAAGCAAAAAAATGGGGAATCCGAATTATAGCTGAAAGCGAATATTTTGACATGTTGAAAAGACCGGGGGCTAAACGCCCCTCATGAAAATAGTTGGAGAGTATTATTCATTTGTTCTTATAAAACAGGTCAAAAAAAGCTTTTGGGGAATGCGTTTTTATTGTTTGCCATCAATTTTCATGCCCAACTGGCACAACGATGCATGAAACCTAAGGTTTGTCCGGGGAATCGCCGGTTTGCCCGGTACCAGACTTTACAATCTTATTTAGAAGTGAACGTACGGCAGCTATCTCGCTGAGATTAAATTTGAACCAGCCCCAAGGGGCAGAATCCCACGGCGGCGTTGATCGTCTCTGTCTGTATCGGTTTCACTGAGAAGATAGGGGGCGTGTTCGATACCGATCTCATTTGTTAAGTCTGGTACCGGGCAAACCGGCGATTCCCGGACAAACCGAACTAAGATTGAAAAACGAATTTTTGTTTCTAATGAATATATTCTGTTTCAAACCGGATGATCTGAATGCGGTTTTTAACCTTAAACCAGGATAAAGGTGAGCCATGGAAGATAAAAAAAGAGCCCATGTCATTATCAGCGGAAGGGTACAGGGTGTCTTTTTCAGAATGGAGACACTTAAAGCTGCCCGGCATTATGGTGTATCAGGGTGGGTTAGGAATAAAGCCGATGGAACCGTAGAAGCCCTGTTTGAGGGAGATACCAACAGTGTGGATTTAATTCTGGCGTGGTGCCGGAAAGGTTCCCCCCCTGCGAAAGTGGAGAAGACGGAGGTCAATTGGGAAAATTATACCGGTGAGTTTACAGAATTTAAAATCACCTATTGACTCTATTTAAAGCTCTTCAAATGGAGCTTCCCGCCACAAGCGGACGGAATATAAGAAAAATAAAAAAGCGGTTTATTTGATTTTCAAATAAACCGCTTTGGAATTTGTTTATACCGCGTCTTTAAGCTTCTTGCCTGCGCGGAATTTTACCACATTACATGCCTTGATTTTAATCGGCTCGCCTGTTTGTGGATTACGTCCCTTGCGTGCTTTACGGCGGACCTTTGCAAAGGTACCAAACCCGACCAAAGTCACCTTCCCGTCTTTTTTCTTCAGCGCTTTGGTGATGTTGGTCATAAAAGAGTTCAATGCATTAGAAGCTGCAACCTTGGAAATCTTTGCATCCTTTGCCATCTTTTCAACCAGTTCTGCTTTTGTCATTCTTCTTTTCCCCCTTTTGTTTAATTAATGGTAGACAAACATAAGCCAATCGCCTGTTTGCTTATGTCAATATAGTAGGTGCTTTTTCATGTCAACAGAATTCTGCATTTTCAAGCACTTTTTTTAAAAAAAATATGGTAGGCCCTCTAAAAACGAGCATTTGCAATACTAGTTTGCCGAAAAATAAGTATTATCAGTAGATGCCACGGATTGCAACTTTTAAAACAGGGCTTTTACAAATGCGACAGGATCAAAGTCCTGCAAATCATCAATTTGTTCTCCAACCCCGATATATTTCAGCGGAATTTTAAGGGCAGTAAAGATACTCACCACCACCCCGCCCCTGGCCGTTCCGTCAATTTTCGTAAGGGCAATAGCGGTGACATCAAGAGCTTCATTGAATAATTTGGCCTGAGATAATGCGTTTTGACCGGTGGTGGCATCAAGGACGAGCAGAATTTCGTGGGGAGCTCCCGGAAGTTTTTTGGAAATAGACCGTTTTATTTTTTTTAATTCTTCCATCAGGTTTTTTTTGGTGTGAAGTCTTCCCGCAGTATCAACAAGCACGATATCACAATCTCTGGCTATGGCAGCCTCAACGCTGTCGTACGCAACTGCGGCTGGATCGGTCCCTTCTCTTTGTCTAACGATTTCGGCCTTTGCTCTGTCGGCCCATATTTCAAGCTGTTCAATCGCTGCTGCCCGGAAGGTATCGGCAGCCGCAACCAGCACCTTTTTTCCGCTAGAGGTGAACCTTGCGGCAAGCTTGCCGATACTGGTGGTTTTTCCGGTTCCGTTCACACCGACCACCATAATCACATGGGGGTGGCCGACCATCTTATCATGAACCGGAGCTTGCACATCGAGAAATGAAAGGATCTCCGCTTTAAGCGTATTTTTCAACTCACCTGTACCGTCTATGTTTAAAGATTTTTCAGAGATACGATTGATGAGTTCCATGGATGTCTGCACACCCATATCCGAGGTGATTAAAAGTTCCTCAAGCTCCTCTAACATGTCGCTATCTATTTTTTTCTTTTTGGCAAAAAGGTCTTCAAGATCGGTGGTTAGAATTTGGCGGGTTTTGGACAGTCCCGCTCTCAGGCGTTTGAAATGAATAGTTTCCCGATCCGATAGCTCTTCCTTATCTTTCGGAGCCTTTTTTTTTAGCCAGTTTATAGCCATAGAAATCCTGATAACCGTTCACAGTTGTCGGTTCACAGTTCACATTTTTTCCAATGAACTATGCAGCGACTGAAGCATCAATCTAATGGTTATTGATTGACGCCGTTGTTAAAATCACAAACACTATATTTCGCTTTGAAATTTTACTTTTACGCCTTACCGTCTGAGGCTTTTGATAAATTAGAAGGTGCAAAACCTGAATTTTTAAGATCTGAATCGTCAAAAGAGGACCCCATAATTTTCCTATGCTTTTTGTTTTTTCAACCGTAAACTGTATAACCGGCAACCGTGAACAGTTACAAAATCAGTTTGGCATTTCTTCCTGTTGCTCAAAGTTTACCGAGACAACTTTTGAAATTCCTTTTTGTTCCATGGTAATCCCGAAAAGGGTGTCGGCAAACTCCATGCTGCTCTTGTTATGCGTGACCATCACAATTTGAGACTTTTGACCAATAAGCTGGAGCAGGTCATTAAAACGATATACGTTCACATCATCAAGGGGTGCATCAATTTCATCCAGAAGACAGAAAGATGTCGGTTTGATTAAAAAAAGTGAAAATATAAAGGCGATGGCAGATAGCGCCTTCTCTCCACCTGAAAGAAGACTCATTCTGGTAAGTTTTTTACCGGGTGGATGAATCATAAACTCCACACCTGTTTCCAAAGGGTTGTCCGGTTGGGAAAGCACAAGCTTGGCTGTTCCCCCTTCAAAAAGACGCGGAAATACCTCGCAAAGTTTTTCATTCACCAGGCTTAGTGTATTCATAAATCGTTCTTGAGTGATCCTGTCTATTTTTTTAATGACTTTTTGCAGGTCTTCAACCGCTTTTACCAGATCGTCGTGCTGTTTGGAAAGAAAATCGAACCTGATTTTATGCTGTTCATATTCTTTTATGGCACTGAGATTAACATCACTGAAATTGTCTACCTTTTTTTGTAAACGGGAAAGTTCTTCTTCCATTTCATCCGGTGACATCTTCACCGTCTGCTTCAGCTCCTTTGATATCTTTTCATTTTCCGCCTTTATTTGGGATATAGTCATGTGATAACGTTCTATCAGACGGTTTTCGATATTCTCCCGCTTTAAATGCCGCTGGGACTGTTCGAGTTCAAGCATACGAAACTTTTCCAACACTTTTTCCCGTTTCTTGCGAATGCCTGAGATATTATCATCGCTATCTTTCAGCGTTGAATCAATTTTCTGATAATCTTTCTCATTATTATCAATGTCAAGCTGCAAAATCTTTATATCTTCGTAATTCGCGTAAAGCTTCTGTTCAGATTCCTTTATCTTCTGTTTAAGATAATTTTCTTTTTGATTTTTTCGGCTGATTTCAGCAATCAGCTGCTTAAGTTGCTCCACATTATCATCAAGAAATTCTTTAAGTCGATCGGCTGTATTGCGGTTGTTCTCCAGTCTTGCATTTAAAGAGGTCAGTTTGAGCTTCAGTTCCACGGTTTCCTGGTCAAAAGCGTTTACCTGGGCGGATATAGAATCCGCTTGGGCTGACTTTTCCGCCACTGTGTTCTGCAGGTTTTCAATCTGATGCGAAATATCGGCCAAAGCGTTATTATACTCTGCCATTTCTTCATCAGCATCGCTTTCTTCCCCCATCAACTGCTGCTGTTCCAAACCAACAATTTCAAGGTGATGCCGGCAGTGCTTTAAATCCTCAGAGGCTTTGTAAAAATCTTTTTCCGACTCAACTTCCTGCTGGGAAACCTTGTTTTTTTGTTCGATCAATTCCTGCAGGTCACTTTCCAAAATGCGAAGTTCAGACTCCATCTCGGTTTGATCTTGGCGGGCAGACTCCAATTTCCGATCTAAGTCATCAATACTGCGCTTTAAATCTCTAATTTCCTGTTTTTTGGTGAAGATACCGGTAAATTTGTCCTTGCTTCCACCAATGATCAAACCTTGATGGGAAAGCACATCGCCGTCTTTAGTGACTACGGTTTGCAGTGCCCCGTTTCTGTTGAAGATCGTTCTGGCTTCTTCCATATTGTCTGCTACAATAATGTGTCCCAACAGCGCGCGGGTAATTTTTTCAAAGCCCTCTTTTACAGCGACATGGTTTAAAAGAAGTTTTGCAGGCGCAGGCTTTTTTTGCTGTCCATATTCAATCTGTCTGATGGTCGATATGGGAATAAATCCGCTGCGGCCGGCGCTGTTAGACTGAAGATAGTCCACAGCATCAAGGCCCGCCTGTTGGTCCTTGACCAATATATACTGTAAAGATTCTCCCAGGGCGGCTTCCACTGCAGTCGCAAAGCCGGGCTTTGGATCGATAATATCCGCCATCAGGCATATGACCCCGTTTTGCAGGTTGACACCTTTGTTGTTGGTGTCTGAGTTTTGGCCCTCAGGTTTGGTGCCATGCGCTTTCATGATTGCCTGGACACCGTCCTTGTACCATTCAAATCCGTCCTCCATTTTCTTTAAGGCCGCATGGTTTGATTTAATATTGTTTTTTTCAAATTCCAGGGTCTGCACATGCTTTACCTGCCCGGCCAATGTCTTGCTTTTATCATCCAGCTGTCTGCCGGTGATTTCAATGCGATTTGAAAGATCGCTGATTTTCTGTTTTAAAGATGCAAGCTTCTGTTTTGCTCCGGTTTCTCTTTTCAATGCATCAGCAGCCTCTTTTTTTGCGATGGCTTCTTCTTCCTTTGCCCGTTTCAGACGTCTTTTAAGGTTTGCTTTGTTACTTGAGGCATTTTGATATATGTTTTTATATCTGGCTTCCTGAGCCACTTTGTCCACCAGTTCCGTATTACAGCTTTCAAGCTCCCCATTAAGCACAGACAATTTTTCTTTTATGCCGGCTGAATCGGACTGCAATTTTTCCAGCACTATCCTGGTTTCATCAATGTCCTTTTGTATAATGCCGCTCTGGTTTTCACATCGGGCAACTTCAGATTCCATTTTACTTCTTTTTTCTTTCAGTTCTTCCCTTGCCGATTCAAGTTCTGCAGCCTCCATGGCAAGTCTTTCCACATCCTTTTTGAAATGCGCGAGATCGTTTTCGGTTCTGTCAATATCTCGCTGCATTTCATATTTATTTGTTTTTTGCGTCGATATTTCCTGATTTTTTTCCCAGCGCTGCAGTTTTATTTCTTCAATGGCCAGGTCAAGCTTTTCCAGCTGGGTCGAATGACCGATGTCTGCATCTTTCAACTCTTTTAACAAAGAATCTGCTTTATCAATATCTTGCGTAAAATTATCATAATGGAACAGGGCCAGGCCGATGTCGAGTTGTTTGATACGTTCCTGGTGGGTTTTAAAAAGCTCCGCTTTTCTTGCCTGCCGCTTCAGGCTGGCCATTTGGCGCTTAATTTCATAAATAATGTCATTGATGCGTAACAGGTTTGCGTTAGTGGTCTTCACTTTCCGCAGGGCTTCCATCTTTTTACTTTTAAAGATGGTGGTCCCGGCAGCCTCTTCAATAAAAAATCTTCTTTCATCCGGCCCGGCATCAGTGATGGCACCGATATTTCCCTGCTGGATAACGGCATACGATTTTGCGCCCAAGCCACTTCCCAAAAAAACCCTTTGCACGTCTTTGAGCCTGCATGGCTGCTTATTTATTAAATAGGCACTTTCGCCGGATCGATACAGACGCCGGGTAAGCATAATTTCAGTAAAATCCTTTAATTCTTCCGGTGCAGAGCCGTTATCGTTTCTTAGCACTAAAGACACTTCTGCCATATTAAGAGGCATCTTACCTTTGGTACCGGCAAAAATGACATCTTCCATGGACTTGCCGCGAAGCGTTTTTACGCTCTGCTCGCCCATCACCCATCGCAACGCGTCAACCACATTGCTTTTGCCACAGCCATTGGGCCCAACAATTGCAGATATGCCTACCGGAAATTCAATACTCTCCTTTTCAAAAAAGGATTTAAATCCGGATATTTCAAGTTTTTTAAGCTTCATGCTTAAGATCTCCGATTATATTTCGCTATGTCGTGTTTTTTGCTTATATTTTAATCCTTAAATTTATAGCAGGAAAGATGTTGCTTGTAAAGAAAAAAACACAACAGAGGGTATGTTTTCTATTATAACATACAATATATGGTAGATTTTTTATTTGTTGTGTTTTGTGGTGAAAGATTTTATATGAAACTGAGGCATAAAATTATTGAGAAACCCAATTCTTAATTGCCCTATATCTTATTTCCCGTATTCGCAGACAGTTTGATTCTCCATTGAATACAGTAACTACCAACAGAAAGGAGTAACGTATTGAAAGTATTAATCCTTGGCGCCGGTTTGGTGGGGGGTCCCATGGCAATCGATTTAGCCAAAGATGCGGAATTCAATGTAACCCTTGCCGATATAAATAGCGATTCTTTGAATAAAATTGGTGCGAAACACAATATATCCACCATTCAAAAGGATCTGTCGGATTCAACCAGTATACCGGAAATGGCTAAAGATTTTGATATGGTTTTAAATGCCATGCCCGGGTTCATGGGATACAGCACCTTAAAAGCGATCATTGAATCGGGTAAAGACGTGGTAGATATTGCCTTTTCCCCGGAAGATCCCTTTACCCTGGATGAACTTGCTAAAAAAAATAGTGTGACCGCGATAATGGACTGCGGTGTAGCGCCGGGAATGAGCAATGTACTGATCGGATATGTTGATCATTTATTGGATAAAACAGAAACGGCATTGATTTACGTGGGTGGGCTGCCTGAGGTTCGGGAATGGCCCTATGAATATAAAGCCGTTTTTTCACCCATCGATGTGATCGAAGAATATACACGTCCAGCTCGTTATGTTGAAAATGGAAACTTAGTTGTTCGTCCGGCATTATCGGATGCTGAATATTTGGACTTTCCCCAAATAGGAACCTTGGAAGCGTTTAACAGTGATGGTTTGCGCACCCTGGCCAAAACCATCGATGCGGCAAATATGAAGGAGAAAACCCTGCGTTATCCCGGTCATGTTGAAAAAATGGCGGTTTTAAGGGAAACCGGATTTTTTAATAAAGAAGAAATAGATATAAAAGGTACAAGAATTTCACCCCTGGAGTTTACCGCAAAATTATTATTTCCCCAATGGCAGTTAAAGGAGGGAGAATCTGATATTACGGTAATGAGAGTAATCGTTGAAGGAACCAAAGATGGTGAAAAATTAAGATATACCTATGATCTGTTTGATCGACTGGATAAGGAAACAAACACACATTCCATGGCAAGAACCACCGGATATACGGCAACCATGGCAATAAGAATGCTCGCCAAAGGACTGTATCCCCAAAAAGGTATATCTCCCCCGGAATTTATTGGAAGAAAACCGGAGTGTGTCAGGTTTATATTAAAAGGATTGGAAGATCGTGGTATATTTTATAAGGAAAGTATAGAAAGCTTAACTACTTGAGGGGTCGGGGAGCTTTTCAATCTCTACTCGGTTCGTCCGGAGAAGTGCCCATTTGCCCGCATCAGCCTTAACAAATAAGTCCGGCACTCTGTACACGCCCCCTATCTTCTCAGTTAAATCCATACAGGCAGAGACGATCAACGCTGCCGTGGGGTTCTGTCCCTTGGGGCTGGTTCAAATCGAATCTTAGCGAGATAGCTGCCGTACGTCAGTTTCTTGAAATCATTGTTAAGGCTGATACGGGCAAATGGGCACTTCTCCGGACGAACCACTAACAACCATTAAAGCGCAATGGGTTCACAGGAAAGGCCATTAATGAGAAACTCCTCGTGAGTCCTAAGCTTACTAAAGTATCTGGCCTAAAAAAAGTTTTGTTCTTTCATGTTCCGGGTTTTTGAAAAAATGCTCCGGTGTGCCGATTTCCACAATCGCCCCTTCATCCATGAAAATGACAGAATCACACACTTCCCTGGCAAATCCCATTTCATGAGTGACACAAACCATAGTCATTCCCTCTTTTGCCAGGTTTTTCATGACATCAAGAACTTCACCGATCATCTCCGGATCCAGGGCGGATGTCGGTTCGTCAAAAAGCATTACCTTTGGATCCATGGCCAGTGCGCGGGCGATGGCAACCCGCTGCTGCTGTCCGCCGGAAAGCTGATCAGGATAGACTTTGGCTTTATCGCCAATACCGACTTTATCCAGCAAAACCATGGCTTTTTCTTTGGCTTCCGTTTTTGAGCGTTTACGGACAATACGTTGTGCAAGGGTTACATTTTCTAAAACCGTTTTATGGGGGAACAGGTTAAAGGACTGAAATACCATACCCATTTCCGCACGGACTGAATTAATGTTTGTTTTTTTACTGAAAATATCGACACCATCAACGAATATTTTACCATAATCCGCTGTTTCCAGGCGGTTCAAACATCTTAAAAAGGTGCTTTTACCTGATCCTGACGGCCCGATTGCAGCCACCACCTCACCGGCTTTGATTTTCACTGAAACATCCACGAGTGCTTTGACCTCATGGGGAACATGGAATGTTTTAGATATATTTTGTACGTCAATCAATTTGTCGCCCCCCTTCTTTCCAGGTACTGCACGAACATGGAGAGTGAAAAAGTTAATATGAGGTATAACACTGCAACGGTCGTGAATATTTCAAAAGGTGTCAGGTTGGTAATAATGACCTCTCGGCCTGACCTGAGCAGTTCTCTGATGCCTATAATGCCAATTAAAGAAGAGTCTTTGATTAAATTAATGAACTGTCCCGCCAGAGGAGGAAGGATACGTTTGATTGCCGGAGGGAGTATCACGTGCCGCATGCACTGCAAATAGGACATGCCCAGCGATCGGGCGGCTTCTTTCTGTCCAAAATGTATCGATTCGATTCCCGCGCGGACGATCTCCACCACATAAGCCCCGGTGAACACCGAAAGGGCGGCGACCCCCCAGAAAATTGGATCTACGTTTTTATATCCAAACTTTGCCAACAACTGGTTGATCAATGTACCAATCACAAAATACCATAGAAATATCTGAACCAGGAGCGGTGACCCGCGGATTAGTTCAACATACACGATAGCCAACCATTTCAAGGCGAAGTTTTTTGATACCCGCATGATGCCACCGACCAGACCCAGGATGATACCAAAAATAGTCGAGTATATGCTGACCTTCAGAGTGATCCAAAGTCCGATCAACATCACACCCGGTCTATATCCACCCTGATATTCAGCGATGACCTCACCTTCTGAAATCATATCTCCTTCATCAATATCATAGGATTTCAACGGGACTGTATATGTTTCTTTCCCCTTTTCATAGGTAACAACGATATCGGCTTGGTCACCCTTGATTTTTATTTCATCCACTTCCCCGTCCGATTCGGCCAGAATTTTAACATCCGCTTTATAAATAATATACTTGGGAAGTTGGTACCAGCGCCACTGATACTCTATTAGAACTGTGGCGTACCAGAATGTAATCATGATTGAAATAATGACCAAAACAAAAACGGCCACTGAAACATAGAATTTTACCGGTTGGCTTAAACGGTCAATATTGGTTTGTGGGTCCATGGTATGATTAATAATCCTGTTGGTTTTTGGGTGGGTTAAAAACAGGCCGGCAGAAATATGATTTTCCACCGGCCTGTTTTTTATTCTCAAGTTTTAACTATTTTTTTACGTCTTTTTTCCAGTCGGTGTTGGCAAGCCATTTATCATAGGCCCTTTGCCATCTGCCGTCATTTTTATACTGGCGGATAAAACCGTTTAAGAAATTCAAGAAGTCCGGATCACCCCTGTTGATTGCCATTGCAAGGGGTTCGAAAGTAAACGGTTTGTCCAGGAAGAAGACTTTCCCTTTACCCTGCATTTCATAGGTGGCGGCGCAAAAGGGGAGGTCATATACGATTGCGTCCGCATTGCCGTTGAGGACTTCCAGGGCGGCTTCTGTCTGGGACTCAAATCCCTTATAGGTTGCTTTGGGGATATATTTTTTTATGGCTTCTTCCCCGGTGGTACCGAGATGGCCGGTGACCACATATTTTTTATGGTTCAGGTCTTTGTAGGATTTGACTTTTCCTTTATTTCTGTTGTTTACCAGAATGGTCTGGCCGATCACGATGTAAGGATCGGAAAAGCATATCTGAAGGTTTCTCTTCTGGGTGATGGTCATTCCGCCGATAATCACATCGAATTTATCAGTCATGAGGCTCGCGATAATACCGTCCCATTGGGTATTGACCGGTACGAATTTTACGCCCATCGATTTGGCCAGCGCTTTGGCCATATCAATGTCAAATCCCATAAATTTACCTTTTTTATTCGTCATTTCAAAAGGCATGTAGCCGGATTCAAATCCTACGCGAAGTTCGCCTCTTTTAAGAATTTTTTCAATGGTTGATTTTTTTGCCAGATTAAGATCCGCCCCAATTGCAGGCAGGCAAATACAAAAAGAAAATAAAATGCTTACCGCCAAACCAATTACTAAACTTTTCTTCATTTTTCTCCTCCTTAACTAATTTTGTTTGGTCATATTGCAGCAAAACTTACTGTTTAGCCACCAAATGATATGACTTCCCCCAGCCCTTGAAATTTTTGTATAACCATGCCGTCACCATTCGGCAATTTTGGTATGGTTGCCTTATGCAACAATATGCTTTTTTATACTTACACTTCGGCCAGAACACTTCCACCGATCTTTTCTACCCGACATGGTTATTCCTTTTCTAACAGTTGTCTATTTAACACAATATTATAAAATCGCAAGATGTTTTTTTAAACTGACTAAAAAAACTAACCGGCATTTACCCATTCTAACATTAAAGGCTAAACGTTTACCTTGACATGAATGTTGATGGAAAGTTATGGTTAAAGGACGGAAGGCCGGCAGCATGGATACCCTTGAGTTCCCCAGCTGCTAGGCATTTATTTTTTAAACTTCATTAAAAATAGATGGAGGAGTCCATGCCTGATAAAACAATAAGCATTGAAAAACTTTTGAATCATGCAAAAGTTAAAAGGGTAACCGATAATATCAATCGGGAAATCATGGAAAGAAGGGAAAGTATTCCACCCAAGTGTGGTGTCTTCTCCCAAAAATATACCATGTTAAGCGAAGATTTTGACTACAATTTTGATATCAGTCAAGAGGCCAAACAAAGCCTGCCAAAAATTATCGCCAATAAGGTCCAAAATATTGTGGGTATTGATTCTCCGGACGAATCTTTCAAACAAGAATACTGCAAGAAACGGAATATCGGTCTTGTATTTTCCGGCGGGCCTGCACCAGGAGGTCATAATGTGATTGCAGGGCTTTATGATGCCGCAAAAAAAGCCAACGGAGATTCAAAGGTATTCGGCTTTTGGCTTGGGCCTGACGGGATCATTGAAAACGAGACCGTTGAACTGACCGGCAATATGGTGAATGATTATAGAAACCTGGGCGGTTTTGGTATGATCAAGACCGGCCGGACCAAAATCGATACGGATGAGAAAATGACACTCTCCAAGGAGACCTGCAAACAGCTTGACCTTGATGCGCTGGTAATTGTGGGGGGAGACGATTCAAATACAAATGCGGCATTTCTCGCTCAGGAGATGTTTGAAGACGGTGTCCAGGTGATTGGTGTTCCCAAAACCATTGACGGTGATATCCAGGTCAGAGACGCCGGCGAGAAAGTTTTATGTGCCATGTCCTTTGGCTTTCACACCGCAGCCCGGTCTTTTGCCAATTCGATAGGAAATCTGTGCACGGATTGCAGTTCTGATGTCAAATACTGGCATATCTGCAAAGTCATGGGACGGGTGGCAAGTCATCTGGCGCTTGAGGTTGCCCTGCAGACCCATGCGAATATGACCCTTATCGGGGAAGACCTGGCCGACTATACCGATAAAGACAGAATTAAACGGGCAAAAAACCAAAACACCGTGGACTATACCGCATACGGTATGACACTACGGCATCTTTCCCGCACGATATGTAACGGAATTGTCAGGCGTGCGACGGTGGGTAAAAATTACGGCGTCATTGTCATACCCGAGGGCGTACTGGAATTTATAAACGAAATCCAGGTTTTTATTATCAAGCTAAATACAATTATCGCGGAATATAACAGATCCCATGATACTCATTTTCATTCACACTTCCCCCTGCTTAAGGACAAACTGGAGTACCTGAGAGGACTTGCCCGACGTTCACGGGAGGATGAATCATTTACGGTATGGAACACCCGGGATGACGACCTGTTTAATGATATCCCCACATTTTTTCAGGAAGGGCTTCTTACGGAAAGGGACAGCCATGGAAATTTTCAGTTTTCGCTGGTTGAAACCGATAAAGTCATTATGGGTCTGGTCAAGGATTACCTCAATACTTTAAAGGAACAAGGAATTTACAAAATAGGAATTAAAAATTCCTATTTCAAAAAGACTCTTCAACAACAAGGACTCGATCCAAATTCGTTTGGCCCGTGCTTATTCAAGAATTACCCTGATGCTGATTTTCTACTGGTCAAAGCGGAAATCATATCCATCAAAACCCTTAAACAGGCCCTCGCGGAGGGGGGTATAATAAAGAAAAACGAAAAAATTCCGCTTTCGGTGGAAAAAATTTATAAAAAATCGGTCCCAAACTTCAAAACTCAAACCCATTTTTACGGCTACGATGGCAGGGGAAACGATCCCACCCGGTTTGACTGCAATTACACCTACAATCTGGGACTGACCGTATTCAGTTTAATCGCTAACAAAGCCACCGGTCAGATGGCTGCCATTAAGAATTTAGAGCTTGATTTTTCAAGGTGGGAACCGTTGGGAATACCGATTGCACCTCTGATGCATCTGGAGGAAAGAAAGGGAAAGCTGGCACTGGTGCTGGAAAAAAGTATTGTGGATATTAATTCGAATTCTTTCAGAATTGTGAAGGCTTTAAGAGAAAAATGGCTTGCCGCGGAGCCGGGGGAGGACAACTACAGAAGGCCGGGTCCGATACGCTTTACCGGAAAAAGCGAGGAGGATAGACCGATTACTCTTGAGTTGAATGCCCTTTAGAGGGGCATTCCTTCGGGACTTGATGAGCGGAGCGACATCATTATTCGACGTTGGATGTTCGATGTTGAACATTCATCTTTCAGGACATCCGATCGAACTTAGAAAACAGGTTCTTCTCCAATTTAGTTGGAGAAGAGGGTCCAAGGATTCCAGGGGTCAAGGATTCAAGAGTTTGTTTTCTAACGACTTTATCAGTGCTTTTAACATTCTTTCGATTTCCGCTATGTTTTTGTTCAGGGTACTCAACTCATCTTTTTCAATTAAATCTAAATCCCCTGCTAATAATATCTGTGTCTCCAATTCGCACACAGAGCCATAAGATATGTAAAGCATTCTAATTTAATCCAAGGTTGTCTTTCTTCCATATCCTTCTGCTATATTTGAAGGAATAGAAACAACCGATCTTCTGATCTGTGAAGTCAGACCGTATCTTTCTTCTTTTGGAAATTTTGCCGTTATTCTATATATCTCTAAACGGAGTTGGTATGACTTTTGCCAGACTTTCAACTCTTTATAATTCTATAGCATATTCCCCTGTTCTATGAAAAATCACTCGAATCCTGGAATCCCTGACCCCTTGAATCCTTTGGAACAACCCATTTGTTTTGCCTTAATTAACTACAACTAATCGGGAGATGATCCATAAAACATAATAACCCTATCGTATCAATGCATCCCGCCCTTGATTCAGCATAACCCATTCATCTTTTTCTTCCAAAGGATCGAATGATACCGGTTTCCCGGGTTTTCCATCCGGACCTATATATAACTTTTGCAGTTTACCCAGAATGATTTCATCCCATTTTTCTTCCGATACCTGTCTGGGCCAGGCCATTTCTTCCTTTGGACCGCCTTCAACGATCAGCGGCGGACCGACACCCACTTGGCCCTCATATACCTTTATTTCAGTGCTGTTGTCTGCACCTGCTGTTAAATTATAGGTCGTCCCCCGCACACCGGCAACCGCAGTAGGGGTGGAGGTATTAAAGGTTCCGCGTCTGCCTTTAAATACAGCGGTGACTTTTGCCCACATTTTTCCCATAAAAAGCCTGGAAGAAAACCTGCGCAGTTTATCTTTAGGGAAAAGCGCCTGATTCACCTTAAACAGGGTATCAGATGCCAAACGAACAACGGAACGATCCGGCATGGTTAATTCAACCATGCCGTCTTTCCCTGTTTTGATAAAGCTACCGGCTGCAACCGGCATACCGGATGTTAACGCATGCCAGGGCCCTTTTTCAGTTAAACCGATGGATGCCTCGCCTTTTTGCCAGGTCACCCGGATCTGCTCCAAACCGAAGACCGGCGTGGCTATGGCCGAAACTGTAAAAAATAATGCTGAAACCACAACTAGATAAAAAATCTTTTTAACCACGTCTGCCTCCCCATTTATTATAACTCAAGTTTCGCACCCCGGTTTGGCGGAAAGCAATGCCCTGACGGCACGTAACATATAAAATCAGATGTGAATCGAAACGGTTATATTTTTTTCTGTAAGGGGATATGTGGGTCATCTATTACCCCTTTTCGCCGTGTCCGGATATTTGGGATAGACCGTCCCTTTTATATTGTTTAGCAACGGATAGACTTTATCCCAAATATCCGGACACGCTGCAACTGATTCAATTCATATCCCCTGGAAGAAAATAATGTAACCGTTTCGATTCACACCTTCAACACCAATCTGCGCTTTAAGAATTCCATATTCACCGTAGATAGGGGATGCGAAACTTGAGTTATAATTCTAAAAAATGCAATACCGGTGTGGTTGATGGACGTTTTTTTTAATGCCTGCAGACATTTTTGGTAATAATGATGACCCTCCCTTGAGACAGCGGACCTGACATATTGTTTAATTGAGCAATTTTATTTGCATCTCCGGATGCAAGGACCAGCTGGCTTGGATTTTCGGCAACACGACCTGCATGGACAACAAGGGGTTGATCGCCCGTTCTTTGGTCCGTTTTCGCCTGATCTAACGATGAGCTGTAGCCAGCCACACCGTATTGACGAACATAGGCCGGAGAAACCATGTCCGCACCGTAAAGTTCCCTGCCGTCAGGGCCCAGAAGCTTTGGGGTTAAAGACGGTTTAAAGGCCAGGTCGGATGCATCTATAATCAGCCCGGATACATGGCTCTCTACAACGGTTATATCCGGGGGCACCATTTTTCCAGGGACTTCACCTTCAAAAGCTATGCCATCAATAGGCGCTGCCAGCACAACTTCAGCTGATCCGTCTTTAAAATATTTTGCGCCGCAGCGAACGGCATTTTTGACCACTCCTTCAATTTGCCTGTAAGTGCTCAGGGTGTTTTTCAATATTTTATGATCGCCCACATTTATTTTCAGTATCAGCTCCAGAAGTTTTCTCTGGGCATCCACTTCCGCAGCCTTTTCCATCATACGCATACGGACTGAATCATCCATCTTCCGGGCAAAATTTACCCTGCCTGTACCCCGGGCAACCACTATCTTTCTTTCCCAGTCAATTCTCTGGTCAATCTCTGTTCCGGCCAGTCCTCTGCAATCGATTTTCCTTATCGGCGATGTAATAATGACTACCTTTCCGTTTCCTAAAAATGCGGGGGAACCGGCTAAAATTGAAGCTGACTTCCGATCCACCACAAGATCACCCGGAGACAAAGCGCCAAGGCCGGTGACCGTTGTTTTTAAAGGCCGGTGACCGACATGGTCCTTTTTAATGGCTTTCCGGTTTTCCACATATTTAACAGCGCCTCTCTTTACCACCACATCAAGTTTTACCTTTTCCTGACTATAAAGAACCGTGCCGTCCGGCGCCAGTAACCTGGGGGCGATGGCCGGATAAAATGCAACCGTTGACGCATCAACAATCAGGCCGGTGTATTTCGATCTTGCGGAGGCAACATTTCTCCCTGCGTCAGGCAGGAGCGCCTTTACAAGTTCTCCGCTAAGGGGAACTTTTACCACCATATCCACCCCTCCGTCCGCATAGTATTTTGTTTTGCAGATTTTTGGCTGTCGCACGTATGCATTTATCCGCGAGATCACATGCGGACTGTCCGAAGCAAATGTGGTGCTGGTTACATTAAGCCCGTTAAGAACTCCGGCAATTTTTCGGTAAGCGTCAAGAGTGGCCGCCCTTTGAGTCTCACGTTTTATGACCGATACAGGTTTTTTCGGATCGGACAAATTCGGTGCAGCGGTTCCCTGAGCCAGGATGGCATTTTCGGTCCATAAAATAAAGCCATGGCTGACTTTATCAGCTATACCGCCGCAATTATCCTGCGCTGCTGCCCCATAAGGCATGTTGAAAAAGACATAAAATATGAGCAAAAAAACTGATATGATGCTCCATCGACCTGTTCGCCTGTTCATTGCAAAACCTCTTTTATTCTTTGAAAAATGGCTGATGGGAAAATGATTCGGTTATCGTTAGCTGCCCTTTTTCTTCACATGATGCCTCCAGCTATGGATATATCTCCATTTTGCCGGGTGGGATGGGATTTAGCATAAACATCAAAATAACTATTTGAAAATTAATGGAATTTGAAGAAATGTTAAAAGAGTGATATGTATAACACCGGGCGACTTTGATGTCAAACAGGTTGTGGTTTTGGCAGGGTATTGTCAAAGTTGAAAGCCGGGCGTGTAAGTTTCAATCCATGGCGTCCGGTACTTGGAAACCGCTGTCTTCCAGTGCTTTTTTTATAATATCCGTTTTGCAGGCGGAAAGCCTAAAATAATATATTCGTTTACTGGTCTGTTGAGCTGTTATCCCCACATTAATGATGTCCCCGCCGTTATCATTGATAATCTGCAAAACCTTACTGAATAATCCGGGTTCATCTTTTATCACCACATCAATACGGGAACTGGCGGTAAGGATACCCATCATATCGATAAACGCCCGAAGTATATCCGATTCAGTGATGATGCCTACCAGCTTATTTTTTTTAACCACCGGGATACCGCCTATTTTATGCTTGTAAATAAGCTGTGCTGCAATTTCTATATCATGATCAGGATCTACCGTTATGGGGTTTTTTATCATTAGATCTGTTAGGGTCAAATCTCCCAGCATTGAAGGAATAAGGCCCTGTTTTAAATCAGCCAGTGTCAAAAAACCCTTCAGCATCTTTTGGCGTGACACCACCGGCAGGTGTCGAATAGAGTTGGCTTTCATCAGCTCAATGGCATCGCTGACAGAGGCTTTTTCCGTAATGGTGATCGGGTCCGGAATCATTAAAGAATTGATTTTCATAGTATGGTGTCCTTGGTTTAAACAGTATAATCGGCTATGGCTCTAGACTGCTCTTTTGCGCTCAGATATTAAAGCTGGCTGATAATTGCAAAGGGGTTCTTCGGCCAAAAAATCGCCGGTGGCTTCATAGGCCCTCGCCCTGCATCCACCACAGACTTTTTTATATTCGCAGGTACCGCATTTTCCCTTTAAATTATCAAAATCACGCAAAGATAAAAAGATATCTGAGCGGTTCCATATCTCGGCAAAAGAATTCTGGGTCACATCCCCGCAATTTAAATCCAGAAATCCGCAAGGCTGAACCACTCCGGTGTGTGAAATAAAACAAAACCCGATACCCCCCAGGCATCCACGGGTAACCGCATCAAGTCCGTGTGATTTGAAGGTAACGGATTTATTTTCTTTTTTTGCTCTTTGCCTGAGTATCCGGTAATAATGCGGCGCACATGTCGCTTTTAGCTGCAGGGGGGTTTTTTCCCTCTGATCATAGAACCAGTTCAATGTGCTTTCATATTCATCTGCGGTAATCTCCTGATCCACAATATATTTCCCTCTGCCGGTAGGCACCAGGAGAAAAATATGATGGGCAACAGCGCCGAGTTTGATAGCGAGATCCTGAATTTGAGGAATTTGATCCAGATTTGTCTTGGTAATGGTGGTATTGATCTGAAATTCAACCCCCGCTTTTTTTACCAGTTTTATACCGTTTAAAGCACCTTTAAAAGCGCCCCTGACCCCACGGAAGCGGTCATGACTTTCCGCTGTCGCACCGTCTAAGCTGATGCTTATTCTTTTGATGCCGGAATCGGCCATTTTCCCGGCATAAGCGTCTGTTATCAGGGTACCGTTCGGCGCCATAACCATTCGAAGGCCTTTATCAGTACCGTATCTGGCGATATCAAAAATATCGGGACGCAACAGGGGTTCTCCCCCCGTAAGGATGATAATCGGTTGGCCGACCTGTGCAATCTGATCCAAAAGGCGAAAAGAGGCCTGCGTGTCAAGTTCCCCGGCGTAAGGGCCTTTGGTTGCCGATGCGCGGCAATGCACACAGGTCAGGTTGCAGTTGCGTGTCGTTTCCCAGGCAACCAGGCGAAGGGTGGCTTCCTTTTTCTCACCGTGTGGATGAGGCGGTTTTTTATGCTCGGTTACTTTCATCATTTTTTAATAATAAAGAATCCACGCCCCAAGGATGTGGCATTCATTTGCCCCTTGAGGTGACTTAAAAGTATCGCAATTTATCCAGAGTACAGTTCAATATCAAGGGCATCACCAAAAAAAGAAATGAACGTTCAACATCGAACGTCCAACATTGAATTTTGAATAATGTATTCCTCCAATTTATAAATTGACAAAGCGAAGCGATTTCATCATTCGATGTTCAATGTTTGATGTTCGACGTTCAAAAAAGACAAAACTTTTTAGGGTTGATCAGGCATAGCCAGCGCTAAACTGGCCCAAAGAACCCGGTTTTTAAGGTTAAAATAATAGAAAATTCAGCGGTTAAGTTCCTCTGCCGCTTCTACTGCAAAATAGGTCAGAATCATATCCGCACCTGCCCTTTTGATTGCCGTAAGGGTTTCCATCATCACTTTTTTACCGTCTATCCAGCCCATTTTTTCCGCAGCCTTGATCATGGCATACTCGCCACTGACGTTATAAGCTGCCAAAGGGAGGTCTATCTCATCACGGACACGACAGATAATATCCAGATAGGGCAACGCCGGCTTAACCATTATGATATCAGCACCCTCTTCCACATCCATGGTGACTTCCCTGATCGCTTCCAGAAAATTTGCCGGGTCCATCTGATACGTTCTGCGGTCTCCGAATTTCGGTGCTGAATCTGCTGCCTGACGAAAAGGACCGTAATAAGCCGAGCAGTATTTGGCTGCATACGACATGATGGGAATATTGCTCAGGCCGTTTTCATCAAGGGTGTTGCGAATTTCAGCCACACGGCCGTCCATCATGTCTGAGGGGGCAACCATGTCGGCACCCGCCTTTGCATGGGACAGCGCAGTCCTGGCAAGAAGATCCAAAGTAGAGTCATTGTCTATGATATTGCCTTCCACCACGCCGCAGTGGCCATGATCCGTATACTGACACAGGCAGACATCGGTGATCACCACCAGCTCGGGCAATTTGTCTTTCAGCGATTTTACGGCTTTCTGGACGATGCCGTTGTTGGCATAGGCACGGGTAGCAAGGGGGTCTTTTTTATCCGGTATGCCAAAAACCATGACGGCAGGGATACCCAGTTCAAACGCCCTTTGTGCCGTTTTTATAAGATGATCTATGGATAACTGAAAATGTCCGGGCATGGAGGGAATCGGATTTTTAATGTTTTTACCGCCGATGGCAAAAATCGGCAGGATCAGGTCATCGACACCAAGGCTTGTTTCGCGTATCATTCGTCTAAACGCATCATTTTGCCGCAGACGCCTGGGTCGGTAATCGGGAAAGAGCATGGCATTGTCCTCTTGTTAGAAAAAACGGCTAAAATTCTTCATAAACCCGATTTCAGAACCTCAGATAATGTTTGAGAGCAAGGCGCAATCCGATGAAAAAGCGGAGCATACACGTCAGTATGTGAGCATTTTGAATCGGATTGCAACGCAGCTGTCAGGCATTAGATGGTGTTATGAAACCGGGTTTAAGTTATTTCTTCGTCTGTTAGATAACAAGCCGGGTCCGGGGCCCACACATCTCCGGTCACGGCTTCCGCGCGCACTCTAAAATTTCCTGCACAAATATCGAGCCATTTGCACCTGGCGCATCTGTCTTTGACGTACTTTTTCTTTTGTTTCAGCTTTTTCATCAGGGGTTCTGACGTATCTGTCCAGATCTGGGAAAACGGTCGATCTTTAATGTTGCCAAAATTGTAATGCCGCCAAAATTGATCGGCATAGACTTCACCATCCCAGCTGATACAGCCGATGCCTCTTCCGGAATTATTCCCTTCATTCATCTTAAGAAGTTCAAGAACCTCTTTGGCACGCCCGGGATTTTCTTTAAGCAGCCTTAAATACAGGTATGGACCGTCCGCGTGATTATCAACGGTCAAAACTTCTTTCGGCTTTCCCTTTTCATGCAACATCTTTGTTCGATCAATGATCAGGTCCACCGCTTTTCTCGATTCTTCATGGGACAGGTCTTCATCAACAAGTTTTGAACCGCGCCCGGCATAGACCAGGTGATAAAAGCAGACCCGGGGAATTTCCATATCTTCAAGCAAATCAAATATCTGTGGAATCTCTGCCGCATTGAACTTGTTCATGGTAAATCGAAGGCCGACTTTTATGCCTGCGGCCTTACAGTTTTCAATTCCCTTAAGTGCGGATTGAAAAGCCCCTTTCACCCCCCTGAATTTATCATTGATCTCTTCCATCCCGTCTATACTAATGCCGACATAGGACAGGCCGATCTCTTTCAGCGTTTGGGCCATCTGAGGGGTAATCAGGGTACCGTTTGTTGATATCACGGCACGCATACCTTTTTTTACCGCATAGTCGGCCAGCTCAGGAAGGTCCTTTCGCGCCAGGGGTTCCCCACCGGAAAACAGCAGCACCGGCACGCCAAACTCCGACAGATCGTCTATCAGTCGTTTGCCTTCTTCGGTTGACAGTTCATTGTCAAACGACCGGTCTTTGGCCTGGGCATAACAATGAACACATTTTAAATTACATCTCCGGGTGATATTCCATACCACCACGGGTCGCTTATCACTGGAAAACTGAAGGAGATGTGAAGGCAGTTGGGATGACATCCGTCCATAGCGCAAAGCATCTGAAGGTTCCACGGTGCCACAGTATAGTTTAGAAATTCCGATCATACAAATCTCGTGATTTATGGTGCTAAAATGCAGAAAGGGTATTGAATAATAACATATTTTTTAGCCTGCAACCGGTGACAAAAATCGGCAATGCTTTTTATGCGCAACAGCAGCAATCTTTTTGTCAAACCGTCTAAAGCGGATTTTTTACCAGTTCATCTTGAATCAATTCGCTGATAAAAGATTCAGGGTTCAACAGCGCCTTTCTGGTAATAAAAAAGCGGTTTTTTTCTGTTTTTTCCCGAACCAGCTTCAGGCCCAGCTCAAAGTCCTTTGTCAACTGCTTATAAAAAACATCAATGTTCGTTTCGGAGGTAACGAGCTGCTCAATGATATAATCGATGGCATCCTCTTCCAACACAATATTAATGTCGTGTGTTTTAAAAAAGTACAGTTCGATTTTTTTAATTTCATCATAAAATGATTTAATTTTCTTTATGGTACTTCCGGTATCCATTATATGCCGGGTGTAATGCTCGGCGATAATGTCAATACGGGATGGCGTCATCACCAGGTTGTATTTTTTTGACAGATCTTTTTTATTCGATTTTAAATACGCTTTAATAAATTCTCTTTCCTGGTTTGAAAGGGTGACAAAAGACCGGCTTATTTTTTTCTCATCCGGTGACTCCATTAGTTCTTCAAGAGATGTTTCAGGGTTTTCAATGACCGCGGCAGTAACCGGGAATTTTTTAGTACCCTTGGATGGCAGCTTTTTCTCAAAAAGAAGCATCTTTCTTTCAATGGCACTGACCAGACCTCTTGCCCCTGTATTTTCACTAAAGGCATTTTTTGCCAAAATCCGCAGCGCCTCATCTTCAAATTTTATGTCAATGTCATAGGCGGCAAAATCGAGTTTTTTACTGATAGTTATGGGATTGTTGGGGTTTTTAAGAATTTCAAAAAGATCGTTTTCTGTAAGATTTTCTAAAACAGATCTGACCGGCAGACGGCCAACGAATTCAGATTCAAACCCATACTCGATGAGGTCTTCGGACCTGACATGTTTAAGCAGGTCGATATCTTTCTTAGGGCTGGTGATATTAGCACCAAAACCAATTTCCTGATCTTTTATACGTTTTTTAATAATTGGCGTCAGGTCATTAAAAGCGCCGCTCATGATAAACAATATATTTTTAGTATTGACCGTACGCTTTTCCCTCTTACCGGTTTTACGAAACCGTTCGATTTCCTGTATCATTGAAATGGGGTCATGGGGAACTTTTAAATCGATCTCGGTTTCTTCCATCGGTTTTAACAAAGCTCGCTGGACACCGGTTCTGGATACATCCGCACCGATCAGGTTACGGCTGGATGCAATTTTGTCGATTTCATCAATATATACAATCCCATGCTGGGCAAGCTCTATATCATCATCCGCTTCATGAACCAGATCTCGAATAAGATCTTCCACATCACCGCCCACATAACCTGTTTCGGAAAATTTAGTCGCATCGCCTTTTACAAAGGGAACACCGATTTTTTTTGCGATTAGCTTGATAATGTATGTTTTCCCCACTCCGGTTGGGCCGATCATCAGTACATTATTCTTTATGCTGCCCACCATATCGCTCAAATCATCCGGAGAATCCTGGGCTCGTTTTATTCGATTGAAATGAGTACATATTTTAGTGGCCAGGACCGCCTTGGCCTTGTCCTGCTTGACGATGTACTGGTCAAGATAAGCGATCAGATCTTCAGGCAATAAATCAAAATTGATTTTTTTCACCTTTTGCGGCGATTCTTTGCCTTTTTCAAAAGTCAATTCCTGGGGCAACACCACGGGAGATATCACCTTGACATTATCTTTGAATTTTTTAGATAAAAATTCGCTGATCTCTTTTTCGATCTCCTTGGGAGTCGGTATTTTTTCATTTTGTTTTTCCATAATATCTAACTATAATCATGCCTGATTGAAAATGCAAGCGCAAGCGGTGAAACATACAGGAGAAATCGATTTTTCAAACCCTCCCGGTAATAATCCCCGAATCAGTCGGCCCCTTAAAAGAAAGTCGCCGGATCTCCTTTACACCGGCTTCAAATAGCATGCCGTTTATCTGTTTTTCAGAATAGGACTGACCGCCGGAGGTACCCAAAAACATATTAAGGGAAAACAGCGCAGGGAAAAGGGGTCCGTCCATTGAGTTGTTCAAAATAAAATCATGGACAATGATCATACCATCTGGCTTTAAAACGGAGACTGCTTTCTGTATGATCCGCTGACAGTCCTTTTGGCCTTCACCATGAAGAATATGGGAAAGCCAGGCCACATCATATACCCCTTCAATGCCTTCGGTGACATAATCACCGTCAATGAAATCGATGCGGTCGGTAAGACCGAATTTTTTAATGGTTTTTTCCGCAAAAGGCCGGGTAGTGGGCAAATCATATACGGTGCCTTTAAGCTGGGAATTTTTCAGGCAAAAATGGATGGCATAGGTTCCGGGTCCGCCGCCGAGGTCAAGTAAGTGTTCTCGCCCGGAAAGATCTATGGTATCTACCACCACTGGAGCCATGCTCATGGCCATATTAAACATTCCCATAAGAAAGCTTTCCCGCCACTCGGAACTTGTATGAGATGCACGTTCCCGGACAGGAGTTCCGGTTTTAACTGCCTGATCCAACTTGGCCCACGAATCCATCAGATGATGGTGATGAGAAATCATGTAGCCGATGTATCCCGGAGAGTCTTTTGTAAGAAAATCTTTGCCGGCTCGGGCGTTGGAAAAAAAATCATTTTCTTTTTTCAGCAGATCCATGGCGGTCAGTGCATTAAGCAACCGAACTGCGCCTTCTTGATTGACATTCAGCTTCTTGGCAATATCCCCTGCTGAAAGCTGCTGATCGCCTATGGCGGTAAACACATCAAGCTGAACAGCGGCATGAAGCGTACAGGTTGCCCAATACTGCCCGGATAATCGAAGCAGGGTTCCCGGATTCCATTGCTGTTTTTCCATCCTTACTCTCCTTTTATTTATTTATATTTTAACCACGGATTTGCACGGAAATGACACAGATATTAAAAATTAAAATTCAGTGTCTCTCTGTGAAACTCCGTGGTAAATTTTTGGAAAATTGGAAACTTGTTTCATCCCTTCCAAATTTCTACTTTCCAATTTCAAGTTTCAAGCCGTGAAGGGCTAAGATGCCATCAAACCCGCCCGCTTTCAGCAAACGAGCTCAGAACCAGCCATGTTTTAACATCAAGTTTGATCTTTAAGTTTTTGCATAACTCCGACGCCTCTGACGGCGACACAAAAATGGTTGTTATGTCTTCAGAACCTTCATTGCCCTTATTAGACGGTGTGCCATTACATTCCACATAAACCATTGAAACCGATTCGTCCGTCATTCCGCTGGAAGAATACGCCGGTGGACTTGTCTTTTTAATGCGGGTAACATTCAGGCCTGTCTCTTCTTTCAACTCCCTGATGCACGTTTGTTGAATGGTTTCACCCTTGTCGACAAGCCCTGCCGGAAATCCGTACTGATAACCCCCAAGTGGCACCCGAAATTCCTTAATGATGACCAGTTTATTCTTTTCTTTATGAAAAGGCACGATCACCACCGCGTCGGGCATGTCGAATTGCCCTGTGACGCACTTTGGCTGATCGCCCCTGGACGCGATATGCCACGATTTTTCCATACCATTTCGATTAATGTATGATATCTCATACATATTCAGATGCCTGCAATCGGTTATTTTCTCAACATGTTGAATTTTCATTATTTTCCTCCTGTATAGTGGTTGTCAAAAAAACGTTCCGCTCTCTAAACGTTTTTTTCTACAACCACATATACCGCAATTCCATATTTCGGAACTTATTTATGAAAAGCGGTATAAAGGCGTTTTTCGCAGCCGATTTCACCTCAATTGATAGCATTGAAAACGATCTAAAGCAACTGTCGAAAATTATCGTAAAGCTGTAAAGTCTTTTGTCTGAAAGGGTCGCCGGGCTTGATGTAACCTTCGGTTCTCACTGTCTTGAGCGTTAAAAGGTTTGAATTCAAATTCACCCAAATTAATAGATTGACATCTATACGCCATTGACGTATATTTCAGGTATGATATTCATCGAAACTTCGATATTCACAAAAGAACTGGTGAAACTGCTCCCTGATGATGAATACAGAATGTTGCAGCATAATCTTGTGATTAGACCAATTGCCGGTAGTCTCATTAAAGGAACCGGAGGTTTAAGAAAAATTCGCTGGAAATCATCTGGAAAAGGTAAAAGCGGTGGCTTGCGAATTATCTATTATTATGACCCACCCGACAAAATTTATATGCTTTTTCCTTATAAAAAATCTGATCGTGAAGACTTAACTTCAGCTCAGGTCAAAACGTTGAGCAAACTGGTCAAGGAGTTTTTATCATGAAAGATAAAGAATTTTCAAAATTAGTCGCAAGTATTAAAGAGGCGGGACAAATTAAGCGCGGCTATAAAAAGGCAAGTCGGATTTTTGAAATCACCCCACCAAGCATCAAGGCTATACGCAAAAAGCTCAACCTCTCCCAAAGTGATTTTGCTTTGATGATTGGCGTCAGTATCAGCACACTTCAGAACTGGGAGCAAGGTCGACGAGAGCCTGACGGCCCCGCAAAGGCTTTATTGAAAATTGCTTCTAAAAATCCTGAAGCTGTATTGGATGCTCTCCATTCCTAAATCGTTCTTGTGCAAATTCAAGCCAATCACTTTTGTTCGGTCCTGTATGAAAAATGGTAATACCCCAATTGAGCGAAAACTTATGCTGCTTTTTTAAATTCATTTTCGTTTAGAGTAGTACAAATGTTACGATAAAGTAATTCAGTTTCATTGTTCTTTGTCAATTCGATGACTTTT
>JAXHVO010000009.1 GCA_034189135.1 Thermodesulfobacteriota bacterium
TATCCGTGGCACATAGAAACTCTCCTTATGTCACCATTTACAATACCAGCGACTGGAGCAAGGTCACTAACCCATCTACACTGCCAACAGGCGTCGGTCAAAATGTCGATTTTAATCATGACGGGTCGCAGATGGCGATGGCTCATGAAAATTCGCCCTATATTACCATTTATAGAACATCCAACTGGAGCAAGATCACCGATCCTGCCACATTGCCGCCTGCTGCTGCCTGGGACGTCGCTTTTAACCATGACGGGTCGCTGGTGGCGGTAGCGCATAATAATACGCCATTTATAACCATTTACGACGATTCTTTACCCTGGCCGGATTTTGCCGCACCTGTTTTAATCGGCAAAACCGGCGACTGGAGCAAGTTGGCCGATCCGGCCACTTTACCTGCCGGTGCCTGGAGAACAGCCTTTAATCATGATGGCTCATTGCTGGCAGTGGCTCATGAGATATCTCCCTACATCACTATTTATAATACCAGTGATTGGAGCAAGGTCGCCAATCCTGCCACATTGCCGACCGGCAGTGCCTACGGTGTTCGTTTCAATCATGACGGCTCATTGCTGGTAGTGGCTCATAGTGCCTCTCCTTACATCACTATTTATAACACCAGTGACTGGAGCAAGGTCGCCAATCCGTCCACTTTGCCGGCCGGCAATGGGTTGAGCGTCGCTTTTAATCATAACGACTCGTTGATGGCCGTGGCACACTTTAATTCTCCCTACATTACCATTTACAACACATCAGACTGGAGCAAGGTCACAAATCCAACCACATTACCGACAGGGAATGGTTGGGGTTGTGATTTTAATCATGACGGCTCATTACTGGCCGTGGCGCATGATACTTCTCCCTATCTCACTGTTTATAATACCAGCGACTGGAGTAAGGTCACCATTTCCTCATCGCCGACCGGTCCGGGAAAAGATGCAGCTTTCAATCATAACGGCTCATTACTGGCGGTGGCGCATGATACTTATCCTTATGTCACCATTTACAATACCAGCAACTGGACCAAGATCACAAATCCGTCCACCTTGCCAACTTCTATTGCATACGCAGTATCATTCAACCGTGACGGCTCGTTGCTGGCGGTGTCTCACGCTTCTTCTCCCTATGTAACCATTTACAATACCAGCGACTGGAGCAAGGTCGCCGATCCGACCACATTACCCCCCGGGACCGGGAGGGGCGCGGCCTTCAATCATGACGGCTCGTTGCTGGCTTTGGGTCACAATGTGTCCCCTGATATCACTATTTATGTCCCGATTCAGTATTCCAAAGGACATAAGGATGAATATCGAATTTCCAAAGGAACCAGCCGCTGGACGGCAAATTTTACCCCGTCCGACGAACCATACCCGAACACGGATCCCGGCGGCGGCCAGACATCCGCTTTTATATTGAACAAATCCATCGAAGCCCACCGCATCGATCTCGGTCAAATCTGGCTGAGATACACCGACCGGGTCAATATTAAAAATAAACTGACCGCCAGATATTGCCGCCACTGGTCCGGGCATGTGGATGAAGTCGAAGCCGATCGGCTGATCGTGACCGCATCCGATGCGGACAGCATTGCCATTTTCGGAACGTTACAAGGCGATCCGTTATCATATCCCTATATCATCGATGAAACCCAGGCCCAGGCCGTATTAAAATTTAAACTGGCCGGATCCAAAGCCTCGCGCCTGATGGTGGGCCAGGCCGGCGGGTATTACCTGACGGACATTGAACAGGGAGACATTATCCGCTTTGATGAGAGCGAGCTCATCGGTGATGACATTCAATATCTGGAAAAGGCGTTGCTGGGTCTGGTCACCCTGGGGACCACCCTGTTTCGGGTCATTGACAAACACTACCGCCCGGACGCGACGATCCAGCTTGAGGCAGTGACTGTAACGGTGATTGAAAATGACTGATAAAAATAACGAATTTTGCGGCCAGCATTCCGGACACGAGGCCAAGCTCAAAGAACTGTGTAAATTCAAGGACAGGATGACCGATCCCGGCGGCACCATCGACAATATCAAACAGACACTGAACAGCAAAATCGGCAAAGGACTGTTGATCACCTTTACCATTTTGATCCTGGGCCTGATCACCACGCTGTATGGTCTGAACTACCGGACCCAGCACCAGATACTTGATCAGATGAGCACCATTAAAACCGATATTGCGGTCATTAAAGAAAAAATCAAATGAGCGAATTAACCCGAAAACAAAAACGGTTTCCGCTGATGGTCTCAAAGCTGATTCAATTCGCCTATGAAAACGGATACGAGATCGTTTTTTCCTATGCTTTCCGGTGCGCGGATTGTCCCGTGGGGAAAAAGAACAGTTTGCACAAAAAGTGCCTGGCGATCGATCTGGAGCTGTTCAAGGACGGGGTTTATTTACAAAAAACAGAAGGTCATCGACCCCTGGGCGAATACTGGGAAAGCTTGGACCCGGAAAATACCTGGGGCGGACGGTTTGAAGATGGCAACCATTATTCGATATCATACAAAGGGATGAAGTAATTTTCAAAGGAGATTTTAAAATGGCATGGTACAGCTTTTTAACCAGCACCAGCAAAACAGCGGAAACCGCCGCCGAAGCGGGAAAATCGATTGTGGACGGATTGGTTTCCGGAATCGACGCGGTTTTCTATACGGATGAAGAAAAGGCCCAGGCCCGTCAGAAGGGATCGGAAACGATTTTAAGATTCTGGGAGGCAATCGCCAGAGAAAACACCGAACAATCAAAAGCCCGGCGCATGCTGGCCAAGATGACGTTTCAGGTATTTTTCTTTTTTCTCCTGGCTGCCGCCGTGGTTTACCGGTTCGATGCAGAATATGCCAGGTTTCTGCTGGCCCTGGCCGGCAAGATCATGTTCCTGGTATCCGCCATCGGCGTGATCTATTTCGGGCCCCATCAGTTGCAGAAAATTGTGAAAAAATAGAAAAGCCAGATTATTTCATAGCTCTTCAGATGGTTCTTTCCTAAAAACATAAATCACATATTGCAGATTCGGGCCGGATTTGGAGCTAAATACCGTCTTGACAATTCGATCTTTATTTGGTGTTCGACTCTCGATTGTCTGAAGCCGGCTGGAAATCAAGAAATGCTTTTCCGGTTTCAGGGTATTTACTCTAAAGTACTACATGTTGATATATAGCAGCCTCCGCCGCCGCCACCACCACCGCCTCCCGGCGGAGATGATGTGCCGGTCTGCGTATATGAAACAAACACATCCCAGTTGCCATTCGTATCTTCTGTAACCAGGTTGGTGGCTGTAGAGTCAAATGCAACATAGCGACCGTCAGAGCTGATGCTAGGATGATAGCTATTGCCATCCCCCTGCACCCCGCTGTTATCCACACTCACCCTCTCTATGGTATCAGTGTCTCTGTCGTAGACAAACACATCACGGCTGGTATTAGTATCTCCTGCAACCAGGTTGGTGGCATCAGACTCAAACGCAACATAGCGGCCGTCAGGGCTGATACTGGGACCATAGCTAAAACTATCACCCTGCACCCCGCTGTTATCCACACTCACCCTCTCTATGGTATCAGTGTCTCTGTCGTAGACAAACACATCAGCGCTGCCATTAGTATCCCCTGTAACAAGGTTGGTGGCAGTAGAGCGAAATGCAACATAGCGGCCATCAGAGCTGATACTGGGATACCAGCTACTGCCATCACCCTGCACGCCGCTGTTATCCACACTCACCCTCTCTATAGTATCAGTGTCTCTGTCGTAGACAAACACATCATCGGTGCCATTAGTATCCCCAGTAACTAAGTTTGAGGCAGTAGACTCAAACGCAACATAGCGGCCGTCAGAGCTGATACTGGACTTTTCGCTATCGCCATTCCCCTGCGCACTGCTCTTATCCACACTGACCCTCTCTATGGTATCAGTGCCTCTGTCATAGACAAACACATCACCGGTGCCATTAGTATCCCCAGTAACAAGGTTGGTGGCATCAGAGTGAAATGCAACATAATGTCCGTCAGGGCTGATACTGGATTCATAGCTAAAGCCATCCCCCTGGCCACCGCTATTATCCACACTGACTCTTTCTATGGTATCAGTGCCTCTGTCATAGACAAACGCATCATCGCTGGCATTAGTATCCCCAGCTACAAGGTTGGTGGAACGAGAGGTAAATGCAACATAGCGGCCGTCAGAGCTGATACTGGATTCATAGCTAGCGCTATTCCCCTGCATGCCGCTGTTATCCACACTCACCCTCTCTATGGTATCAGTGTCTCTGTCATAGACAAACACATCATCGCTGCTATTAGTATCCCCATTAACCAGGTTGGTGGCAATAGAGTGAAATGCAACATAGCGGCCATCAGAGCTGATACTGGGACCATAGCTAAAACCATCCCCCTGGCCACCGCTGTTATCCACACTGACTCTCTCTATAGTATCAGTGTCTCTGTCATAGACAAACATATCAGAGGAATTATTAGTATCTCCTGTAACCAGGTTGGTGGCATCAGAGGCAAATGCAACATAGCGGCCGTCAGAGCTGATGCTGGGATGATAGCTATAGCCATCCCCCTGCACCCCGCTATTATCCACACTGACCCTCTCTATGGTATCAGTGTCTCTGTCGTAGACAAACACATCACCGGTGCCATTTGTATCCCCAGTAACCAGGTTGGTGGCCCAAGATTGAAATGCAACATAGCGGCCGTCAGGGCTGATACTGGGACGATAGCTATCTGTATTCCCCTGCACCCCGCTATTATCCACACTGACCCTCTCTATGGTATCAGTGTCTCTGTCATAGACAAACATATCAAAGCAATTATTAGTATCCCCGGTAACCAGGTTGGTGGCATCAGACTCAAACGCAACATAGCGGCCGTCAGAGCTGATACTGGGAAAAGAGCTACTGCCATCCCCCTGCACACCGCTGTTATCCACACTTACCCTCTCTATGGTATAAGTGTCTCTGTCATAGACAAACACATCTTTCCTGGCATTAGTATCCCCCGCAACCAGGTTGGCGGCATCAGACTCAAATGCAACATAGCGGCCGTCAGAGCTGATACTGGGACGATAGCTATAGCCATCCCCTTGCAGACCAACGATATTCACACTTACCCTTTCTACGTTTCTGGCCTCTGATTCAAAAGTAAGAAATAGGACATTTAAAGACATTAAAAAAAATACTATTAAAGTAAAAATTAAGCTTTTTTTCATTTTTTTTATCTCCTTTTAAGGGCTAATATTAGATATTGATGCGCTGCGAAAGAATTTCAGGTTTTAGAAGAAATGAAAATAAGCAAGAATTTCAGCGTTTGGAAGAAATGAATATAAGTAAAAATTTGAGAATTTAGTAGAGATGAATATAATAAAGAATTTGAGCTTTGTAGGGGTGATTCAACTTTAGAGTAGCTTTACAATTTCCAATACCATGTCCAATTGGAAAGTCAAGATAAAAATCATTATATTTTGTACAATTCAGTTTTGTGGATTAGAGTAGTTCTAAAATCCTTAAAGTTTATTATTTTTATAATCTTCCCAGAGGCTTTCCAGGTACAACTGCATTCGCGATTGAGTTATGAATTATAAGTTTTGAATTTTGAATTGGAAAAAATAAAAAAAAGAATTTTTCATTTCATTCGCAACTCTTCACTCAGCACTCAAAACTCAACCATTCTGTTTGGTTGCCTTCACACCACCCTACCCTACGCTCTGTTTGGTAATTTTTTTTACCGGGCAGCATGGCTCAAGCACGCTGGAAACTTATAAACTGATGGGCGTCTCGCAACCCAACCTTGCGGTCTGTTGCAAGCGACTGTTATGTCTTTCTCTTATTATTTTCACTGTTTAGATTAATCAACTTACCATCACATTTGGGACAAATAGGATCAATAACATTCTTTTTTAAGTATATTTCCTCACATTCTGAACATATGAGTCTGGCCGCTTGATTTTTATTGAATTCTCTTCTTCTCAATATCGCTGTTAGGAGTACACTGAAACCAAAAATGCTAATTATTAAACCTGTATATTTGTTTACTGGAGCACCACGAAATTGGATTGGACCAAATAAATATATATATAAACCTATAATTATTACTAAGGCACCTGAGCCAATACTCTTTTTATCTATCTTTTGGGACATAAATAATATCTTTCAATTTATTAAGCAGTATAAATAATCTTTACAATCACCCTAACCTGCACCCTGTTTGGTGATTTTATTTCACCGAGTAGCATGGCTCAAGCACGCTGGAAACTTATAAACTAATGGTCGTCCCGCAACCCAACCCAACCAATGGGTGTCCCGCAACCCGCAACCTTATCTTTTTCACTCAATTCCACCAAGATCTTTCATATATGGAAATGATTTCCGAGTGCTTTGCACCTGCTTAAAGTACGCTTCTTTTGTCACATTGAATATTTCCCCATTTTCAAACCCAAAGGGAAGCATTTCCTTTATTGAGTGTAGGTATTCCGTGTTCCGGCAAAACATAGGTGTAAATAGTATATTGCAATTTTCACCAAGTTCCTTTTTCATAAAAACCGAAGCTTGGCTAATAGTGTTTGAAGTGTAAACCAAATCATCTACAAGCAAAACGGAAAAACTTTCATCCTTATCTCCATACAATGCCTTTAATGGTTGCAAGGTAGCTTTATTATAATCGTTATCAAAATAGTAACAGCTTTGGTCTTTTTTAGCTTTTTGTTTAGCGTCAAGCCACCGATTTGCCCACAATGAAAGAATAGGAACTCTACTGAAAACCTCTCTTCCTAAAAAGTCTGCGACCACTAATCCGCCATTAGATATTCCAAAGACTGCTGCAGGTCCAAATCTACCATTACGAAAAGGCTCTTTTAATAGAGTCTGAAGTTCTACAATCCTCTTCCACCAATCATCCCAAGGTAGAATATTGAATGAAGCAGATTTTCGAAAACTTGATAGAATATTTGGTATATGAACTTCCATTTTTGGAAAAGTCTCGAAAACCAAACTATCACTATTGGTTGTGTCCCCTATGCCAGAAATCAAATATTCAGATAATTCAGCTATTGCCCTTTTCGGATTTAAACAATCATAAGAAAGACAACGAAATCCCTGAATATCAAAAGGTATTTCCGTATTTTCTTGTCGCATTAGAACAGTAACTCTATTCTTCAAGCTATATCTTATCCCTAATTCAAAGAACACATTAGGGTTTCTTCCTGTAATATCGGTAATACAAATATCGGCAGTAGCAATATTTTTTAAGATACTTTTTGTGATGGACCCTGAAACATTCTTATCAACTTCTCTTGCAACAAAAATATCAACTTCTAGCTTCTGTTTTACTACATCAATTGAAGGACAAATAATATTATCATAAATATAATTTGACTCTATATTTTTTCTTTTATATTCATCTTTTGAACCAAAAGGCATTAATACAAAACATTTTAAAATTTCAGATCCATATTTTTCTTTAAAACTATCCGAGCTGAAATCTATCTCTTCTGTTTTATCTGTTATACATGAAATATCTGTTTCTATATTCTTAACCATAGTTACTCCCCCTCTTTATTTAGTATTATTCAAGCACAGATAAAATATAACATATATATTGGATAGTTTTCTTGCGAAGCCATAAAATCGAACTTACCGATAATTTCAGCTAAGGTTTATTATTTTTCGCTCATCCCAGAGGCTTCCCAGGAAAGCAAAAAGCAAACAAATCAGACAAACCATGAAAGCAGTATAAATAATCTTTACAATCACCCTACCCTACACCCTGTTTGGTGATTTTATTTTACCAGGCAGCATGGCTCAAGCACGCTGGAAACTTATAAACTGATGGGCGTCCCGCAATCCGTCCCGCAATCAATATATCAAGGAACGTCCCGCAACCCGGATAAGTCAAGATATTTTTAAAAGCCGGTTTGTAACTGGTTGGATTTTTAGGTAAATAATCTTTTATAAAATTATATTTTCCTACCTGCAATCGCTTTTTGTAATCCGGCCCCACCGGGCGGTGGCCGTGCAGTAATGCGGGGCGGTTTTCCAGTCGCCTTTGTTGGCATTCATGGCCCAGACATGAACACCGAAACCGTATGCCTTGTTACCCTGCAAGGCGGCACCGCGGACAATCGCACTCATATCGCCCGGCACTTTATTAAATCCGAGATAAACACTATTTTCGTCAAATACCACCCAGGAGATTTCGGGAATGTCTTTCAGATAGGCCAACCTTGCTTCAAGGGCTTTCTGGTCACCACATCTTTTCTACATCATCTTCTATATCATCCTCTATATCATCATTAAGAAGGCTGTTAAAATCTAATCCGCTCCTTAATTCAACTTCATCCACTGAAACAATAAACCCCGGCAAATCTCCTTTTGAAATTTTCCTGTGAGGGATTATAAATGCTATAGCATCCATTGATACCGAATCGAAAATAACTTTATAAAAATGAGTTGGTACATGAACGCCATTTCCAATAATTTTATGTTCCCCTTCAAATAACACCCCAGTAATAACATAAAGCTCTTTGCGTTCATTTACCCATTCTCGAATATATGATTCAAGATGCCTCCATCCTTGCCGATTTAATCCGGGTAATTGAGGTGTCATATTACTTAAAAGAAAAGATTCCATCATTGCGTTGTAAGAGCTATCAACGGTCGCTGACGCAGCCATATGACCTCTGTCATAACCTGAACCTTTATAGTCAGACAATGCAGAACGATATTTTACCGGAATTTCAGTATCCGGTTTAAATTTATTTGAGCGCTTGAATTTTTTGTTAACACTATCTGGAGTTAAGCGATAAGCAACCCATGACGGAATCTTTCGGTCATAATCGTAACCGACAGCATAACCTTCCCGGCATAGAAGCTGATCTTCTTCACCTGGGATTCCGAATGCAACATGACCGTTGCATTTGAAAGCAGCGGTAGGTTCACTTAAACAATCTGCATATACTGATACACAGATCATTATGAAAGATAAAGTAGCAACAATAATCCATGCCCGATATATTTTTTTAGAAGCCGAAAAGGTTTTTAGGATCTTCAAGGTCTATTCTTTTTTTTGCGTTATTGATGAAAAAGCGGAAGCTATTAATCCTGTGGGAATAGCAATAATTCCTAATCCAACCATCAAAATGAAAAACGTGAAAATTCTTCCCCCAGCGGTAATAGGATAAGAGTCACCATAGCCAACAGTAGTCAGAGTAACAACAGCCCACCACAAGCAATGAAAAATAGATTTAAAATGCTCTGGTTGAACTGGATTTTCAAAATAATAAATGCCTACTCCAGCAACAAAAAGTAGGAAAACCGTCGCCACGAAGAATAATATTAACTCTTCTTTAACAGATAAAAATGCACCTTTAAACCTCTGAATGGCATTATTATATCGTAAAATTTTCATGGCACGTATCAATCTAAGTAAACGAAAAATTCTAATTGATCGAAGATCGATTCCACTTGCGACATAAAAAGGCAGAATTGCCAACAAATCAATAATTCCAAAAAAACTGAAAATAAATTTCAATTTTTTTTCTGCAACGATAATTCTTAATAAATACTCTACAGTAAATAATATAACTGTGATAACTTCAATTATATGCAGCACATATCGGGTTTTCACTGAAAGGTCAGGAAGGGTTTCGATTGAAAAAGAAATGAGAGATATTACTATAAGAAATTGTGATGATAGATCAAAAATCTTGCCAGGCGCAGTATCCCTGTCCTCAACAATTTTTTTAATTTTAATCATTTTTTAATACTATCAAATCAGCTTTAGGTGCCTGTTTTTTTTTCTGGCCGCATGCCTTCAAGGAATGCATAAATAATGAAATTGAGACTTTCAAGTTTGCCCGGATTTATCCTGTCGATTTCCAGCAGCTTTTCAATGCACTCCCTAGCTATTTTTTTATTGTTAAAATTAGCCAGCATATCACCTATTACTGTTTCCCGGTCTGATGCACGTGAATATATGCCTTTGGGTTTTTGAGTGAATTCCGGTGCATTATACGTATAATCTTCATTCTTTTCTAAAAACAAAGACCTTAAATCTACGTTATTGTTACCCGCCCATTCTATTACCTTAAAGAGATCAATAGTGCCCCTTTTTATTTTGTTTGCTAAATTTTTTTCAGAAATCCTAAATATATCAGTAGCTATATCCTTTTGAAGCAGCCCTGAAATAGCCATCATTCTATCAATTATAATTCTTGAGGTAACTCTCATGTGTATTTTTTCCTTGACAAGGTAACTATATAGTGTATCATTAGCCTTAACATCCGATAAAGACGGTATTCTGGAAATCCGGACAAAACAAGTCTAAACAGTTAATCTTATCAAACTGGAACATAGGATACAAGGCAAAAAATGGATAAAAAAACAAACACCCATCTAGCCGTCATTCAACTCAGACTCCTTGGCTACCCCATTAAAAACATTCGCCAATCTCTTCACAAGCTTACCGAGATTTCCCAGCCGGAAATGGCTAAAGAGTTGGGCCTGTCCCGGCAGTGTGTGACCCACTATATGGCTGGCAGGCGGGGTCGGCAAAACCGATTTACCGAAATCCATGAAAATATCGCCGCCATGTTCGGTGTACCTACAGAGGTACTTTTTGAGGATGCAGTCAATCAGGATTAAGGAGGCATCGTGTCGAAACAATTGACAATATTTAAAGATAATCAGGGAAAAATTACTATAAATAACTATGGGAAAAGCCTGGAATCTCAAAATGTCAGAATGGATGCCGAGTTGAAACAGTGGCTCACTGATATAGGCAATGCCGTGTCCGGCGCTACCGGCAATCCAAGATTTGGAGCTAGTAGCGTGGCACGTGAAGCGATTATATTTTACCGTGATTTTTATCAAATGAGAAACAAGCTCCGCAAATATAAAAAAACAGTGTCAGCATTGATAGATACTTTACCATAAAAAATTTTTTGTGGCATGTGCACTTGGGTGCACTTTGGTGCACCTAAATATCATCCAGGTGCACATTAGGTGCACTTACAATGATTACGGGATGTTAAAAGTCAAGAAATGTTCTGATTATGACAAACAAAGAAATCGATCCGTTTGACAAAATGGAAAACGGCCATGATCGCGTATTCTTTATCATCCGCCAGATAATAGCCGGGGTCGTGGTTATCGGCGGAATTATTTTTATGGTGTGGTTTTGGCTGCTGTCCGCGAAAACATAATAAAAAAACCGGTACCGGCGGAAATCTGCGCCTATTGCGGTTTTTATACATTCAAATACAGGGCGGAGCCGGGCGGTTGGGCGTATTGTGAATTTTTCAAGCAGCACTTTCCCGATCAGAAAACCGGAACGCCGCCGGGAAAACGCACCTGTCCGAACTTTAAGGTAGATGGAAGAGATAGGTAGAAGGAAAAAGGTAGAAGACTGAAGGTGGAAGGATAAAAACCGTTTTGTTACCTTCGACCTTTAGACTTTAACCTTCAACCTAAAAAACCGGAGGTTTTTTTCATGGTCGATCTGATTATTTTCTTAATTTCCCAGGGCTACGGTTTCACCGAATCCCTGGAGCTCTGCGGGCTTAAATCGTGAAAGCGGCGGACAGACTGGTTGAATGCCCAAAAAAAGGCCGGCACATCAAGCATGTGGATGCCTGTATGGCCAACTGCAAACGCTGGCGCACCTGCAAAGCCGTTAAAGCCTGGAAACAGCCCTATTTGCCAATTTTTTCACCGTCACTGCCGGGACGGAAACCTGCCGGCACTCCTCCGCCCGGCCATCCTGACGGGTAAAGTAGCGGCCTGACCTGCATCGGGCCTGCCAACAGGATATAAAAAACCGACGGGGCCGTGCCGTGATCACGGTGATCCCCCCACCATCACCGGACACGCCGGCCCGGTCGGTCACTTGAACGTCTATTACACCATTATGGAAATATACGCAGAAGATATAAATTACTGGAAGACGGGACGTACCTCACCTGATGGATGGATTGATAAAGCCAAAGCTCAAATTGAAAAACTGGATGGTCGAATATTAGCTGAGGCGTTCGGATCGGAGCCAACCACTGGAAGAAGCGCGTATATGCTCGGTTTTGAGGTTCAGGGCAACAGGTTTAAAGCGATATGGCCGGTTCTGCCAACAAAAAGCAGAAAAAATGAAAAAGCCGCGCGTATCCAGGCCGCAACCATGCTTTATCACGATATCAAAGCGAAGTGTATTGCGGCAACGGTCAAAGGCGCCAGGGTGGCTTTTTTTGAGTATTTAATGCTACCCGATGGACGTATTGCTTCCGAAGCATCTGAAAAAGAATTGTCCGATGGAATTCCTTCTATACTACTTACTTATAATCAATCTCTGGATTAGACGCATAATCCCATATTAAAATGCTGAACAAACAAAATTTAAATAAAATCGACTGGACGGATTACACCTGGAACCCGATCGCCGGTTGTCTGCATGGATGCCCCTATTGCTACATGCGGCGCATGGAGAAAAGATTCTCCGGAATCATGACGCCTGTATTCCGGCCCGGGTATCTCGCGGATCCGCACCGCCTTAAAAAGCCGTCAAAAATATTTGTAGGATCATCGGGCGATATGTGGGGCGAATGGGTGGGACGTAATCATATTCAGGCCGTGCTTGAGTCATGCTCCCAGGCCCCTCGGCACACCTTCCAGTTTCTCACCAAAAACCCCGGGCGTTATATGGAATTCCCTCAGATAAATAACGCCTGGTACGGCACCACCTGCGACGGCACCGCACGAACCGAATACAACATCGCCAATCTGGTGTTTGTCGTCCAACACCCCGTCAGGTTCGTTTCCTTTGAACCCCTGCTGGCCCCGGTGAACCCGGATCTGAGCGGAATCAACTGGATCATTATCGGCGCCGATTCCAATCCGGGCGCCTTTAAACCGCCGGTGGAATGGGCCTACCATCTGATCGGCCTGGCCGAAGAAAAATCAATCCCCGTGTTTGTCAAAGACAACTACGGATACCCGGACCGCATAAAGGAGATGCCGGAACATGGCTAAATACAGACCGATTTTCACCCGGATCTGGAAAGATCCGGACTTTGAAGACCTGGACCCGGAGTCAAAACTCATTTTTATTTATTTGTGCACCAATGAGTTGACCACCGAAAGCGGGATATATCCCATTTCACTTAAAACCATTTCAAACGAAACCGGAATCCCTTTGCAAACCGTTTCCAATAGGTTTGCAAACGGTTTGGAAACCGATGGGAAACCGTTTACAAACGATAAAATCAAAAATATTCTATATGACGAACAGTCTAAATATGTTTTTGTGGTTAAATTTAGAAAGTACAACAAGGGCGGCAGCCCATTAAAGATTGAAAAGAGCATTTTAAAAGACTTTGAGACATCTAACTGCACGTATTTATGGAATAATTTTATAAACGAATACCCGGACTATAAAGACAAAATTCTAACCGTTGGCAAACCTATTGCAAACGGTTTGCAAACGGTTCCAGCAAGTGTCACGCCTAATCCTAATCCTAATCCTAATCCTAAGATAGCTTTATTTACTAGCGTAAATAAAGCCCCCGTGACCGGGGGCCATTTTTCCGATCGGGTGGGCGATTATGCCGAACCGATCATCATGCACTGCCGGGAGATTCTAAAACTACCCACCAAAAAGGGCCGGCAGATATTCAATCCGTTTCAGTGGGTCCAGTTTCAAACCAACGAAAACATGCACCCCGGGGCCATTCTGGAAACGGTGGAAGCCCTGGCCAACCCGAAATACTGGAACGGCATCCGTGCCGGTCCCTGGGAATATGCCACCAAGATCATCAAAACCAAAAACGGCAACTGGAACGAACGGGATCATATTGCCGAAAGCAAAGAATTCAAACAACTCTGGATCAGCCCGGAAATTCAGCAGCTGATTAAAGACATCGGGTCATGAATCACCGTGAGCGCATCGAACATATCAGATCCGCCGGCATTGCCGACAACACCGTTCGGTCGTATGAAAGCGATCTGAAATACTTCTGGGGGTGGGTAAAAATCACCCGGGGGGCGGATATCCGCTATCCGGTTTCTCCGGCGCTGGTGGAAGCCTTTGTGCTGGACCACATCGAGGGCCTGGACCACCGCACCGATCGGCTCATGGTGGAACACGGGTTCAAGGACAAATTCGGCCGGCTGCATACGATAAACACGATTCGACACCGGCTGAAAGCCCTGGGCTGGATCCACAGAATTAATAATTTTAGCGATCCGGGCGCTTCAGAGAAAATTGCCGATCTCTTGCGCGCCGCCAAAAGAATTGAATCCAAATCCGGCCGGGTTCCCAAAAAATCAAGGCCGATTACCCAGGACATACTTGAAAAAATGGTTGCACAGATTAATCGGAAAACAAAAACCGGGATCCGCAACGCGGCGATCCTGATGTTCGCGTTTTATTCCGGAGGTCGGCGACAATCAGAAGTTGCCGGGGCAAAATTTGAATTTTTAACGAAAATATGGGGAGGCTACACCTACCTGCTCCACAGGAGCAAAACCGACCAGAACGGCATCGGCCGGAAAAAACTCCTACGGAGCAGGCCCGCCCGGTATCTGACAAAATGGATTAAAGCAGGAAACATCACCGACGGTTATCTCTTCCGGCGCATTATGGGAAACCGGGTCACCGAAAAACCCATCAGCAACCAGGCGGTCAACTATATTGTGAAAAAATATATTGAAGCCATCGGCGAAGATCCCGAATATTACAGCGCCCACGGCCTTAGACGTGGATTTATCACTACTTGTGCCAGGAAGAAAATACCCACCGAAGATATTATGCAACTTACGGACCATAAAAATTTTAATACCATCTATGGCTATTACCAGGAAGATCGGATCAGTAAAAATCCGGCCACCAAATTATATAAATGAGCCTGAAATTTTCTAAAAACGCGAAAAATTTTTTTAACTCAGCCTGGCCGCAAGCCAACGGCCGGCATAAAAACCTGGGTTTTAACAAGTAACGGTTAGTGTAAGTAAAAAAACGGCAAAAAAAGGAAAAAACCATGAATTCAAATCAGGCAATTTTTTTTATTTTTGATGAACTCAGGGAAGGCCAAAAGAAATATCCCGACTGGCCGGAGGATCCCGTACTCGCATCGGCCATTCTTGCCGCGGAATCCAGTAAATTAAGCCAGGCGTGTATTGATTATGCTGATAACAAAGCCAGCGATGAAAAAATGATTAAAGAGGCCGCCCAGGCCGGCGCCGCTGCGATTCGGTTTATAATGAATATGGCGAAATATCGCCGGACAAAACCAGATCAGGATTAATGGAGCAATTATTACTACCGCTTAAATTTCAAAGCTATGAAAAAAAGTTTTCACAACAAAGCGATCAACGGGCGAATGAAATCGCCAACCGGATCCTTGAAAGCATAAAAGAAGAGCCGGAAGAGCTCCAACAGGCGATTGTGTGTGAAATATACTACCTGACCATTTGCGAAAAATTTGATCAGATGCCGCGAATGCTCGTTCAAGGCATGATCGTAAAATTAATCGAACGTTATATTGCGAGGTAAATATGAAAAACCCCTGGTTAAGAAAAGCGCCGGATATCTACCCGGTTGATTTTATTCAATCGGCATCCGTGGAAGATCGTATCAGCGAATTAAGCAATTTTGATGAAGCCAAATTACGCGCCGTGATTGCCTATCCCGGAACACAAAAAACCGTGAGAAGAAAAGCGGAATGCCGGTTAAAAACGATTTTAAAAAATGACACCGTATTTTGAAACAGAAAACGGGAAATTATATTGCGCAGACTGCCTTGAGATAATGCCAAGACTTGAGCCAGTGGATTTGGTGCTGACTGATCCGCCTTATGGTTGTAATTTCAATTTCACAAAAAAAAGAAATAGAACTTCAGTGCTTAGTAGAGGTTATGGGCCGTATAAAACAAAAGATAGAGCTTGGAAAAATATCATCGGTGATGATCAGGAATTCAACCCCTCACATTTATTGCCATATCCAGAAGTAATTATTTGGGGGGCAAATTATTTTTCTCATCGCCTGCCGGTATCAAAAGGTTGGATGATTTGGGACAAAAAGGCTCATACATCATCAGATAATCATGGAGATTGTGAATTAGCATGGACTAATTTATCCATACCTATCAGACGGTTTGTGCATTTATGGCGCGGTGTAATTAGAGCTGGTGAAGAAAATCCCAAAAATGGAGGGAAACTTCATCCAGCACAAAAACCAATAGCTTTAATTCAATGGTGTTTATCTTTTTCAAAAACAAAAGGGATTGTTTTAGACTCATATCTTGGATCAGGAACAACTGCAGTTGCTTGTGAAAGAATAAACCGCCGTTGGATTGGCATCGAGATTAGCGAAGAATACTGCGAAATCGCAAAACAAAGAATTATAAACGAAACAAGGCAGCTAAAATTATTTTAATGGAATTAAATAAGTAAACATGGAAATCAATCCCAGATGGTTGAATCTCGATCAGGCAAATAAATATTGTCCGATCGGACGAAAAAAATTAATTCAGCTTATCCAGGACGGCAAAATCCAGGGCGGCCGGCAAAGCGATAATCAAAAACACCCCTGGTTTGTCGATCGGATCAGCCTGGACGATTATATGCAATCTATGATCAATTTTACCGAGGCTAAAAAAAAAGCGATTGAAAACATGGAAAGGATCATGTAAATGGATTTTATGAATCTATTTAAACGCAAGGATCGTGGGACCTGGTACGCCCGGATTGAACGATGCAAAAAATTTCCCAATGGGAAAAAGGTCGCTTTAAAAACCAAAGATAAAGAAGAAGCCGAGATCATTTTTCGGGAAATGAAAATACTGTGGCTGGAAAACCGGCTCGCTGAACTGGATGGATCGCCACGGATATCCCTTAAAGATTTTATCAAAGAATATACCGAGCATCCGGTCCGTAAATACCTGGCCGCCGACACACTTCGCATGGATCGCCTGGCATTAAAAAGCCTGGGCGATGTCATAGGACAGAGCGCAGCAGTTAAAACAATCAATGAGCAAAAGATCAACCAGTTTATAGAGGCGTGTAGCGCCCGGAAACTTTCAAAAAACACCATCAACTCTTATTTGCGGCACATCCGGGCCGCCCTGAATAAAGCCCGAAAATGGGGCTATATAGAAAAAACGCCCGAAATCGTATCGATTAAAGTTAAAAAAACCCTGCCGGTTACACTATCATCAAAAGAAATAAAAAAAATCCTGGAATATTCAAAAAAAGAAAATCGCGAAATGTGGCGGATCATCACTTTTGCAATATGGACAGGCTGCCGGCGCCAGGAAATACTTAACCTGAAATGGCAAGATATCGACGAAAACTCTTGCAAGGTTACCGGAAAGGGCGGCAAAGAAAGGATGATCTATCTTTTGCCGGATGCACTAAAAGCCCTGGGGAAAAAGCGGGACATCGGCTCGGTATTTAAACGCATACATAAAGACACGGTTTCACATCAATTCAAAGCCATGGCCGACGCTTGCAACATAAAGGCCCACTTTCACAACTTGCGGCACACCGCGGCCACACACATGCTGAAAAACAACATACCTTTAAAAATTATAAAAGAGATCCTGGGCCACGTCGATATCCGGACAACCGAGATTTACACCCAGGTTTTCAATGATGTGATTGCAAGGGAAATGAAAAAACTTAAATATTAAAACGCATATATTTTTTAATTATGCTGCGACCCATTTTGTATCCATTTATCATAACTATTCGGAATCTTTAATATGTCATACTTATTCGTAATCAGCAGGCAGGCGGTTCGACTCCGCCCGTCGGCTCCATAACATTTAAAGGGATTACGGCAACTTATGACGTAATCCCTTTTTTATATTAAACCACCTATCTCGGCAAATCAA
>JAXHVO010000010.1 GCA_034189135.1 Thermodesulfobacteriota bacterium
AAATGGATTTGGTCGCAGAACAGTAATTTTAACACAATAATACCCCTTAAGGGGTTATCAGTATCGATGCCCTTATAGGGCTTTATGCAAGCCTCCGGCTGGGCCGGAGGTCATGACTTAAATGCTGTTGGTGGAATTTAAAAAAAAGCTTTTAAGATATCGAAAGATTGGATGGATAGATCTAAGGTTGGTATATGAGTCGGATTTTGTAGCGGTTTGATATTACATCGAATGTTGGAATTGATTACAGATTGTCAACCAAATATGTGAGAGATTATAACTCAAGTTTCGCACCGCAGTTTGGCGGAAGCAATGCCCTGACGGCAGGTAACAAAAAAAATCAGATGTGAATCGAGATGGTTATATTTTTTTCTGTAAGGGGATATGTGGGGGATCTATTCCATCTTTTCGCAGTGTTCGGATATTTGGGAGATGCTGTCCCTGTTATATTGTTTAGCAACGGATAGACTTTATCCCAAATATCCGGACACGCTGCAACCGATTCAATTCATATCCCCTGGAAGAAAATAATATAACTGTCTCGATTCACACCTTCAACGCGAATCGGCGCTTTAAGAATACCGCCTCCACCGTAGATAAGGGGTGCGAAACTTGAGTTATAATTTAAGGAAATAGGCAAGAATCGCACCCAGGATAATCATGCCGCCGACCAGGCAAATTCCAATGGTGAATGAGGCAACATCGCCCATAAAGCCGATAAAAATAGGAACCGCCCCACCGCCAATCATGAAGGCAAAAGGTACGGCCAGAGAAACGGCAATGTTTCGGGCTTCGGGCGGTCCAATACGGGAGAGTGCTGCGAAACCGGCCGGGAAAAAGCATACCGACGCCATGGGCTGTATAAAAATTGCCCATAGAACCCAATCGCCTGAAGTTGCCCCCATCGCAATGGTAGCCATTCCGCTAACCAGGAAAACGACAATCATTGTTTGACGTGGACCGAAACGATCCGAGGCCCATCCACCTGCAAATGCCATAAACAGACATGAAACCCTGGAAAAAGACACCAGGGTGTTGGCTAAGTTTCGATCAATGGCGTGATCGGTGACCAGGTACAACGGGAGCATGGTGTAAACACCAAGGGTACCAGCGACTCCCAGGCCGAACAGCACCACCAGAATCCAGAAAGGAGGCTTGGCAAGGAAGATTTTAAAGGAGGCCAATCCCGGAGCCGCACCGGTAAAGGAACCACCACGACCGTAGCGGGCAAACATGACTCCGAGTAAGATACTGGTCATACCCAGCATCACAGGGACCGCCCGCCAGGAAAACCATACCATGATTAACTCCGATAATAATGGCGCCATCATAAAACCCAGATTGGGAGCCAGTTCATGGACGGCAATCGCTTTTCCCCAATATCGCGGATTGATCAGCCCCGTGAGGGTGGCAATCCCTGATGGCAGGTAAAGGCCAGCACCAGCTCCTAACAGAAGCAGGGTAATCCGAATGGCCAGGAGACTGCTGCTAAAAGCGGTGAAGATCAAAGTAAGGCCAAGAACAACAGAAGAGAGAATAATGGTTCGTCGATGGTTCAGGCTGGCTGCAATCCAGCCAGACCCTAGTAAAGTGATGAAATATCCGATGGAGAGGTAAAAAAACAGGGAACCGGCAGCGGCATGGGTGATGTCAAGGTTTGCTTCGATTTCCGGCATCAGCGGCGCATAGACGACCCTGGCGGTGAAGTTAAGAAAGAAAATGGCCGATAACAGCAGAAGCGGACCGAAACCGCTGCGCAAATCCAATCCTTTCAGTTCCTTGCCATCGCTGTCTGGTGCGATTGATTTTTTACTGTTCATCAAATTATCGAATAACCAGGACAGGGCAGGGTGCCATAGTTAGTACCCGTTGGGTACAACTTCCTAACAGCAATCCTTCCAGTTTGCTGCGTCCTCGAGAACCCATGACAATCATGTCTATTTTTTCAAGATTGGCAACTTCACAAATCGCATTGGCAGCAGGTCCTTCAAGAATTCTTTCTATAAAAGAAATTTCGCTTTCCTGATAAAGTTTTCGATAAGGCGCTACCAGCTTGTTTGACTTTTCCGTTATTTTGTTGATGGCGTTTTGGAAGTGGGGTTCTCCCAAAACGACCGGAAACGATTTGTGGCAATGCATAAGTACGATTTCACCGTCCATGAGCGTAACCAGCTCCGCAGCATATTTGGCTGCTCTCATGGAATACTCAGATCCATCCACCGGCACCAGAAATTTTTTTAAATTCATCAGGATTTTCCTCCATGTGAGTGATCTGCATTCATTTTACAATATGGATCACTAATTTTATATCAAAACTTCCTAACACAATTTGTTATATTACTACAAAAAAATTTACCATGAAAGAATTTTTAAAATATATAACCGGATAATACAAAGACATTCTTTATCTCACCCTTGACTACCACTTTAAGCATTTTAAATTGTGATAAAAATTTAATCGAGCGCCTGGAACCAGTCATTGAAGCGGTCATCAGAAAAGTTAATGATGCTGTTCATCTGATCCTTAACCTGCTTGGTTATCGGTCCCGGTGCTTGCAGATGCCGGTCTTCAAAACGGGCGACCGGTGAAACCTTTGTCCCCGAATAGGAGGTGAAAATTTCGTCTACAGTGAAAAGCTCTTCTTGCGAAATCGGATCCTCTGAGAAGGGAATGCCGATTATGGGTGCAACCTGAAGGATGGATAAACGAGTAATACTGGACAGAACACGCCCCAGGGGTGGAGTTTTAAGAATTCCATCTTTAACCAGGAAGACCGATTCAATGGAACCTTCGGTCAGAAAACCATCGGTTCCCAACATAAAGCCAACGTCAAACCCTCGTTCAAAAGCGTCTTTTCGAGCCAGATATCCGTTTAAATAGTTGGAACAAGCCTTGGCTGCGACGGGTACTGTTTCGGGATGAATTTTTCGCCACTTGGATAGACAGGCTGTGATTGGCTGGGCTAAATCCATGCTCAACTCTTCGCTTGCCGGAATGGCAAAGATGGCCAGGTCAAGCTTGGATTCCAGTACCAAATTAATGATTGCCTCCTCACCCCAGTAGGCCAGCATTTTTATCAAACCACGTCCCAAATGGTTGGTTTTGACGGTTTCGCTAACAGCCTTGACCATCTCATTCGTGGAGTAGGCCATTTCCATACCTAAAAGACTGGCGCTTTTCATCAGCCGCTTGAGATGTTCGTCCATGCGAAAGGCCACAGGGCCGTTGGGGCCCTCATGAATACCAAAGACCTCAAAGATGGCGGATCCCCGGGAAAATCCGTGTGACAAGAGCGGCACCGTGGCCTCCTGCCAGGGAATCATGTTGCCGTTGAGCCAAACTTTCCTGTCGTCATGCATGTGAACCTCCTTAAATTTTAATGGGGTAAAAGGGCATGGATCCAATTCTCTTCAACAATCAGCTTCTAGTTATCTTCATGTGAGCTGGTAGATGATAATTTTATTGATATTGTTTTGCTTCCTGTTTAACATATATATTCTTAATATCGATAGAGCGGGGGTCAAGCTTGGTCAAGCCGCATTTTTCGGCCGATTTCATTGCCTGCAAATATTCTTCCACGGTGATTCTACGAGCAATTTTTGGGTAGTCAAAGGCTTTAAACTCTACACTGTATTGATGCATAATGTTTACATAGGTGGATTTTGGAAGGTTCTCGGCCACCCATTGAACGAATTTCTTAGTTCCGGCAACCTGATTGGGCATCACCAGGTGCCTGATCATCAGCCCTTGAAAAGCGATACCCTGGCTGTCAACCATGTGCTTCCCCACCTGTCGATTCATTTCCATAATCGCTTTTTTTGCCATGTCAGGATAGTCTGACGCTCCGCCCAAATATATTTCTGCGTAATCCGTATCCATAAATTTCATATCCGGTAAATAGATATCCACGATACCGTCGAGCATTTTCAATATTTCAACACGTTCGTAGCCACTGGTATTATAAACCAGCGGAATGCGAAGTCCTTTTTTAAAGGCCATTCTCACCGCATTCAAGATATTCGGCATCACATGGGTGGGGGTGACTAGGTTGATGTTATGACAGCCGATCTTCTGAAGAAGCATCATAATACCGGCCAGGTCTTTATCAGTCATTTCCCTGCCATATCCTTTATGGGATATGGGCCAGTTCTGGCAAAAAACACAGCGAAGATTGCAGTTAGAGAAAAAAATGGTACCAGATCCGTTTTTTCCGACCAGCGATATTTCCTCACCAAAGTGAGGACTGGCCGAATAGACCACAAGTTTGGCCGGTGCACGGCAAAAACCCAGCTCGCCCTTTTGGCGATTAACGCCACACCGACGGGGACATAGTTCGCACTGTTCGAAGATAGAGTAGGCTTGCTCTATCCGTTGAGCCAATTTACCTTCCTGCTCCAGTTGCCCATAAGCGGGATACCATCTTTTCCCTTTTCCCTTTGCAGCGTAAAGAATTCGACTGGGAATGAGAAACGAGCCGGCAAGGGCAATGGAATTGGTTATGAAATCTCGTCGGGTGAATTTCATAAATATAAGGCGGTCTTTTATTTTTGTTCAATGGTCAGATCAGTCATAATTCAACAGGAAATATTAAATACCAACATACCCTTCTTTACCTGTTTTTAAAAGAAAAATATTTGAGGGGCCGGGAAGTTTCTTATCAATAGTCTTATTTGTGAACCGTTTGAGTTTTAATATTTGAGCCTGTTCAATAATTAAAGATTTAGCACAGAGCTAATTTTGCCGGATTTTTCATAGTCAAAAATGATATCCTGGGTAAGTACGATATCATGCTCGATGGCATGAATAGATACATT
>JAXHVO010000011.1 GCA_034189135.1 Thermodesulfobacteriota bacterium
ATAATGGCCAGGGCCACGTACAATGAAATAGTAAAAAACATAGGCGCATTTCCTAGCTTGAGTTCTAAAATACCAATTAGAAAAAACTATAAATTCTTATATATAAGCAAGCTGTATGCCAGCGAGTGTCTATAAAAGATTATTTAATATAAGTAAAACAAAAAAAATCAACCTCATTAAAACATTTTAAAAATTGTACGCATTTATTGTTCAGACCCGGTCAACGGTTTAGCAGCTAAGTGAATATTAATGATATAATATTTTATGGTTATGTAATAATTAGCCCGCAACAAATCGAAATATTAAGCAACAGGTCATATTAATATTTTTATGATAGTCAACACTTAAACCATATCACCCTTGCCAATATCTGTGTTATATATGGTCCAATTTGAAATTGAATGGGTTCAACTATTGCAATAAATATATTTCAATGCAACAATAAAAATGCATGCAATCAATGTCCATTTGGAGGCCCTTATGGAAAGATAAAAACGCCTTTTTAATGAGAGATGATTATAGTACGGATAAAATTTTTTTTGATCAAGATGATATGGCATTTTTTTAGTTGCAAACCACAATAATTAGATTTATGGATGCGATCGTTATTTTGAGCACTTCTTTTGACCACACTGGATGAATCATGCAATTATTCGACAGCCATTGCCATCTGGATGACAAAACATATGATAAGGATTTCAATGATGTTCTGAGCCGTGCAGGTAACGCCGGTGTTTCAGCAATGATGATCGTGGGTGTAGATAAGAAGAGTTCGCAAAAAGCGGTGAGCCTGGCCGAATCGTATCCCGGTCTTTACGCGTCCGTCGGTTTTCATCCCCACGATGCAAAGGAATGTTCCATAGAGGCCCTCGAATTTCTTATAAAGCTTGCCGAAAGCCCAAAGGTGAAAGCATGGGGTGAAATCGGGCTAGATTTTAACCGGATGTATTCGCCCAAACAAGATCAGGAAAATTGGTTGATCCGCCAACTTGAGATTTCAGGTCAGCTCAATCTTCCCGTAATTTTCCATGAAAGGGACAGTGATGGAAGGCTTGTTGGGATTCTAAGAAACCATTTTAAGCCAGACAGGCAGGGGGTTATTCACTGTTTCAGCGGTAACGAAAATGAATTGAGTCAGTACCTTGCCCTTGGCCTTTATATCGGCATCACCGGTATTATGACCATCAAAGGTCGCGGTGCCAAATTGCGACACCTTGCCCCCCTTATTCCTGCAGATCGTATTCTCATTGAAACAGATGCACCCTATCTGACACCTGCACCCGAAAAAAATAAAACCCGCCGAAATGAACCGGCCTTTGTCAAATCCGTACTTTTAAAACTGGCTGAGGTCAGAGGGGAAAAACCCGACGAACTGGCGGAAGTTGTATATGAGAATACCTGCAGGTTGTATAGCATTTAGGCTGGTAAGCAATAAAGTTTGGAAGCTGGGAGGTTCAAGAGCCGTAAAGCTAGAAAATGACGTTTCTTAAATAACCACATCATATTTAAGGTCATTATTCAAAGCATTTTTTAATATAAATGGTCAATATTCAAATATATTAACAATTTTCATGTTTATTATTCAAGCATATAATTTTGTTTTTACATGGTTCATTTCGAAGGATGAAAATTGAATCCGAATTGGCAATAGAGGCAGTTTCAAAATGTTCAATTCTGTTCAAGATCAAGGAAGGCGAAAATTTTAACCAAATGAATACATTGCGTATTTCGAGGATTATAATTTGAGCCTGACGCAGATATTGGGCAGAAGGAGACGTTTTGAAATTGGCTCTCTACTTTGCCATAAGGTGTGCCACCGCTTTTTCCAGGCCGTCGATGGAAAGCTCGAACATGGGAAAAACCTGGCGTATCATGGATATGGTCTGAGTGTAGCCCCACATGGATGATGATATGGGATTCATCCATACCGCATGGGGAAAAGCATCGGCAATAAACTTCAGGCATTCGATACTGGGGGTCCTGCTCCTGTCTTCCAGATGTATCGAACCGTCGGTGGCCATCAGTTCGTAGGGGGCCATGCTGGCATCTCCCACCAGCACCAGGCGGGTTTCAGGATCGAACCGGGCGAAATTTTCAATTCTTTGCGGTTTTCGGTAACGTCTGGGGTCTTCCCAGACAGTGGAGTATATGGTGTTGTGAAAAAAGTATGTTTTTACATCTTTGAACTGTGCCCGTGCATAATCAAAAAGGGTCTGAACCACCGGTATATAAGGATCCATTGACCATCCGCCATTATCAATCGCCAGTATGACCTTAAGACGATCTTTTAAATCTCTGTCAAAAACGATTTCTATCTCCCCGCCGTTTTTCATGGTCTGGTAAATGGTATCGTCAATATTGATTTGATCTTTTGGGCCGGACGGCACCATGTTTCTGAGTCTTTTTAGGGCTTCACCTACCATGGATTGGGTAAGGGGGCCTTCAAGAGAGTAATCCTTGTATCTCCTGTCCATGGCAACTTTTACCGCCGACTTGTTTCTGGAGATTCCCCCAACCCGCATACCGCCGGGATGATATCCCGAATGTCCCACAGGAGAAGTTCCACCGGTTCCAATCCATTTATGCCCTCCATGGTGGGCTTCGGTCTGCTCTTTAAGCCGCTCCTTAAAATATTCGATCAACTCTTCAGGGGAAAGCTTGCTGAGTTCGGATTCATCCATACCCAAAGCTTCTGCCAGCACCTTAGGATTTTTCAGCCATTCGTCCAGCATGGCCCTTGCCATTTCATCAAGTGCAACTCCATCAAAATCAGGCAACTCGGCACCGTGAAAATGATGGGCAAAAACCTGATCGAACAGATCAAAATATCGTTCACTTTTAACGAGAATCGCCCTGGCAGAGGTATAGAAATCTTCCAGGCTGCTGATCAGGCCAGCGCTAAGTGCTTTATGAAAGGTTAAAAAGGAGGTTGGGCTGACAGGAATTCCCGCTTCCTTTAATATGTAAAAGAAATCGATAAACATTTTAGTTTTGGGTTCCGGGTTTTTCGATCGTTCGGCTTAAAAAAGTCTTCGGCGTTCTACGGAATTAACCGCTTTATTATAGTCCTGGCTTTTTTTGAATAGAACTCCCAAAAACGGCACCTCGCCTTTTATCAGTTTTTTGGGCTTAAAATCGGGGTCGGCGGAAAGCGCCCTGATCCAGTTAATGAGTTCGCGGGTGGCAGGCCGTTTCTCTATGGTATCCAGCTCCCGAAGTTTGTAAAAAGCGTCAACGGCATTTTCCATAAGCTCGTCATTAAGGTTCGGAAAATGAACCCGAATAATTTTGCGCATCATCTTGGGGTCCGGAAAGGCAATATGATGAAAGTTACACCTGCCAAGAAACGGGTCCGACAAGTCTTTTTTTGCATTTGAGGTAATAATAAATACCGGTCGATGTGAGGCTTTAACCGTTTTATCAATTTCAATAATATCAAATTCCATCTGATCCAGCACATCGAGCATGTCGTCCTGGAAATCGGTGTCTGCCTTGTCGATTTCATCGATCAGAAGGACCGACCTGGCAGACGAGGTGAACGCCTGACCGATTTTCCCCATTTTAATATAATCTTCTATATTGCTGACATCCCGGCTTGAATCACCAAAACGGCTGTCATTCAGTCGGGTCAGGGTGTCATACTGATAAAGCGCCTCAACCAGTTTCATGCTCGATTTTACATTCAACACAATAAGGGGCATATCCAGATTCTCGGCAATGGCGTGGGCAAGCATGGTTTTGCCTGTGCCGGGCTCGCCTTTGAGCAAAAGCGGCATTTCAAGTGCCATGGATATGTTTACGATTTGAGCCAGCTCATCATCCAGAACATAGCGGGTTGCTCCTGAGAAATTTTTTCTTGAATCTTTGTTAACCATCTAAAACCTCATTTATAGTTGTGTGTTGTTGGTTACGCATTTCGGATTGTTTATGGGTAGCAATAAATGTTTTATTTTCACCGCAGAGTCGCAAAGTACGCAAAGAATCACTTTTTTATTGCTTTCCGCTGAGCCCCGCTAAATGAAGCGGGATAAAAGGGCGGAAAGCAATAAAGTATTCATCCCTACGGGAAAAATAATTTGATATAAAAACATATAGTTTTAACAATATGAATGCCGATTGATTTTCATTTGCCGTCCTCTCAACGGCAAATGAAAAAACTTTATGCTCTGCGTTCTCTGCTTCTTTAGCGAAGCGGGCGGTGAAAAAAAAGCTATATAAAATACGTCATAGAATTAATGAATTAGATCACTAAGGCTTATCTCTAACTGTGTGCCATATCAATTTGATACATTATTTTTAAGCGGTCAGAAACTTCTGCGGTTAATTTAAGCACCTTTTTTGCTAAATCAAGACTCAAAGAACCTGTTCCGCAACTTGGCGTGATCAGGGACTGGTTCAATATTTTTTTCCAGTCCACCCCCAGGGCCTCAATGGCCCTGGCTTTTTCTTCCCACTGGGTAACCAGAGAATCGGTGGTTTCTTTTTCAATATCCTCCGGATTGCCGGTGGGAACAATTCCCCATGCCAGGATTTTACCGGCTTCGACAAATTTTTTAATCAAATTGGCGTATAAAATAAACTTGTCAAAAAAAGAGTAAGCATCAAAGCTTATAATGTCCGCAGGAGATTCAAGCAAAACAGACCAGTCCGTGTTTGCACAAACATGTACCCCTGCAAGTCCGCCTTCGGCATGCACGGCTTCCATGACCTCACCAAAGCAATTTGAAACATCATCACCGGAGATACTGGTAAACTCCGATGAGCCGAACCCGGCAAGTGCAGGTTCATCAAAAAAAATAATGACCGGACGCTTAAATTTTGAAAGCTGCCTTACCTGCCACCTTGCCTTGAGCGCCAGCAGTTTTATCGCCACATCTCTTAACTGCTCGTTGTAGAAAATCGCCTTCTTATTTTCATCGCTCAGGCCTGTGGTAAACGTAAACGGGCCGGTTATCTGACCCTTGACTGCAACAGGCGGTGTGGAAAGCGAATTTAAACAGTCCGTGAATACATGAAATCCTTTTGCCGTATCGTCGGTTAGAATAAATCTCGAGTCGCTGATATCTTTCTCCCCTTCAACCACAGCCATATATTCTTCATAAAACTCAACAAGTTGATTATCAAAATTTGTTCCGGTGGTATCAATGTGCACTTTGTCCTTTTTAATTTTAAAACCCGGCAACCCCGGCGCAAACTGTTCAATCATCCCTTCTTCCCTGTAAGCAGGAAGTTGAACCCACAAAGGAATTCCAGGGGTATGGTCCATCACAAGTCCTATGGCCTCTTGGTGATCTTTTATGGGAAGACTTCCTATCAGTAACGGAAGGCAATTGGCCTGAAAATTTTCCGGCATTGTTGACACTCCTTTTTTTAAGGTCAATCTTAAACCCAATATGTAAAATTAGGGATACAATATCACGGGTTTCATTGGTTTACAAGAAATATGGCTAATTTACACAGGGTATAAGTATTCAGAAGGTCCAGTTTCAAAGATTACAATATTTCCAAATGCGTTTACCTTGCTTTTTTATGAGATTCGATGTTAAATATAATCATCGATATTATTTATTGCGATGGTATGGTTTGGCTGATTTATTTGTTTTTCGCCCTCCTGGAAAGCATCTGAAAGAACATGATAAATGGAAGCAAGATTTTTTGCAGCAAATAACTAAAAAATATGAAAGCAAAATATTAGAATTTAAAACTCAAAGAAAAACACAAAACTATAGACTTGTGGGCGCTCCTTTTTACAATAATGAAGACGAAAATAGATTCAAACAAAGTCTTTACGATGCAGTGGCAAAATAAAATAGCCCGACATCAATACAGTCCACGCTGACTCGCAACCCTGCGCCGAATTTAATATGGTAGCTCCAAGGCCGTTGCTTCTGGGAAATTAATTGCCAGGGCCACGTCGGATAAGTGACCGTTGTTGATGCCAGAAGAATTTAAATGATTATTCTGAAAAAGTAATGTCAACAGACCATAAAAATCCGTTGGGAATGATACCTGATCCTTATGCGGGAAACGAATTCGTTTTCCCAGAAACTCTATGTACTGAGCAGAGAAGATCATGGTTTAGAAGAACGAATGAGATCTTTGGCTTCCTAATGACGACCGAACTCGCACTTAAGGAATGTAAAACGAAGTATGAGCATATAGCAGTTCAAAAAAAACTCAAACCAGATACTCCTTTTAAGTTGGAATCTTCTGATGGCAGGTCCGTTGTCACACCACTCTCTACTTTTCTCAAACAATGTAATAATGGGGTCGATATTCTTTGCAGACAAATATTTGTGATGTATTACGGCTCGTTAGAAACGTATTTGTTCGAACTTATCGAGCTCTCTTATCCTGAAATCGGAATTACCGAGAATATTCTGCAATCGTCTTTGGGAATAATGATGGGGTCTAACTGGGATGGTAAGTTTTGCAAACTACGTGATGTTTTTGGGATAAATTACAAAGCTAACGATATAAAAAACCATTTCAGTTCCTTTGAAATGGACTTTGAAGGAAAAAAGTTTAAAAATCCCCTTCTCTTTTTGGACGAACTGGCCCAAGTCCGTCATAAGATCGTACACGCATCAAGCATTCTTGAAAAAGGGCAGGTCATTTACATAAATGCTCAGGTGTTTCTTGCTCATTATGCATTTTGCACTTTGTTAACAGACTATATCGATATATTGTTCTCTAAGAAATTCAATTATAAAAGAATCAAGATAAATCCAGCAGAAGCATAAAAATGTTGATCCAAGGGATCGACGGAACTACACGACCTCTAAGCAACGATGCTATACATAGATTGAAATATATTGGAATTTGTTGAAGCTATGGATAGGATTATTCCAGATATTGGTTGGTACAGAAAGATAAGCCAAAAATTGAATGTGCCAACTAGTACAAAGTTTCATTAAAACATTTACATAAAATATAATATGTGATATAGCTTCTTCAAAAACTATGGAGGAAGCTATGCCAAGAAAAAGCCAAAGACCCAAATTACAATTAGAC